>NZ_JBIAPW010000010.1:0-251529 GCF_042888505.1 Streptomyces sp. NPDC002870 | reverse complement strand
TCGTTTTGGTGTGGGTGTTTTTTTTGTTGTGGTGGGGCCGTTCCCGTTGGGGGGGGGGGGGGGGGGGGGCGGGGGGGTGGTTGGGGGGGGGTGGGGGGGGGGGGGGGGGGGGGGCGGGGTGGGGGGGGGGGCCCCCCCCCCCGGCCGTCGCTCTTTCTGCCCTCCGTGTGCCTTTCGCGCTCAGCGGCCGGCGGTGGCGCGGCCCAGGCCGAGGAGGCGCGCGGTCCGGGTCATCGCCTGCGACATCCTCGACGGCATGGAGTCGGGTGCGGGGACGGTGACGGGGCGCACGCGGCCGTTGTGGATGGCGGTGATCCGCCAGCCGTCGTCGGTGTTCACGACGACGATCGTCTGGCGCGACAGGCGGCGCCTGGGGAGCTTGGAGCGCCACGGCATGAGCACGGACGCGGTGCCGTACACGATCGCGACGTCGGGGGTGACGTGGCGGATCGCCTCGATCTCCCCGACGAGGGCGGAGCCGGTGAGCACCCCGCGGACCAGCTTGTCGTGGTTGGCCTGGTGCTCGGCGAGCCCCACGGCTCGTGTGCCGTCGTACGAGACGTAGTCCGAGTCCTCGGTGAAGCAGGCGCCGAAGGCGACCGCGTCGCCGTCGGCCCAGGCCTGCACCATGGCTTCGCCCTCCTGGTGCTATCCTTACGACCAACGAAACTTATGATACTGGAAAGATTCGAATGTCGAAAGAAGCGTTCATGGAGAGCGTCGCTCAGCAGCTCCGGTCGCTGCAGCAGAGCTTCGACGCGTTCGACGAGGCGGCCGCCGCGCGGCTCGGAGTGAACCGCACCGACCTGCGCTGTCTCGACCTGTTGCTGGGTAAGGGGCCGCTGTCGGCCGGTGAGCTGAGCGCCGCCCTGAAGCTCAGTCCGGCGGCGACGACGACGGTCATCGACCGCCTGGAGCGGGCCGGTCTGGTCGCCCGCACGCGCGACGCGGCCAATCGGCGGCGGGTGCTGGTCACGGCCACGGAGGCCGCGGGTGCGGCCGAGGCGGAGGTGTATCTGCCCCTGGGCGCCGCAGGGGCGGAGGCGTTGAGCCGGTATGACGAGGAGCAGCTCGCCACGATCCTGGACTTCCTGCGGGTGGCGCGCGAGGTGCAGGAAATCCAGGCGGCGCGGCTGGCTGCGGGGTGAGCGAAGCCCCTTGTTGGAGGCGGCGGTCTGCGGCTGGTGCCGCCGGCCCGGCCGGGTTCGGGCGCGGCTCGTTGGCCGTGGCCGTCGGCGTGGCCGGGCCGTCGGCGTGGCCGGGCCGTCGGCTTGGCCGTGGTCGTCAGCTTGGTCGTGGCCGTCGGCCCGTGGCCGGCCCTCAGTCGGCCGCGTGTGCGCTCACGCGTTCGCCGCCCAGCTCTACCGCGGCGCAGCGCCAGCGCTGGTCCGCGCCCTGTTCGAGGCGGAAGGCCATCGCGCTGACCCGCTCGCCCGAGCCGATTCGGGCGAAGGCCTCGATCACGCCCGGGCCCGGGTGGTACTCGCCGCAGTGGCGGACGACCGGCGTCACCCGCTCCGCCGGCCGCAGCGGGGCTCCCGGGGCGAGCCGCACCAGCTGTTCGTACGCCTCCCCGATCGTGTGCCCGAGCATCCAGTGCACCGGGCGCTGGCCGCTGAGCACCGCGAGCAGGCGGTCGGCGAACCAGTAGTGCGGCTTGTGCTGCCGCCGTGCGCGTGCCATCGCCGCAGCCGCCGCCACGGCAGGGCGGCGCTGGTCGCGCCGCCCTGCGGGCCGGGTCCTGTCCATGCAGATCGCCCCCGTTGAGCCGGGCCCGGACGATACCGGGCGGTAACTTCACTGGTGATCTTCTACGGGGCGGGCCGCGCCGTCCGCAATGCGAGTCGTCAGACGAGGAGGCGGCGCGAGAGATCACCTATCAGGGTGACGAGGGGCGGCCCGGGGCAGTCACGGGGCGGGGCGAGGCCTCGGCCTGCTGACGGTGGGCGAGGCCGGGAGCCGCACTCCGAAGGGGGACCTCACACGTATCCTGAGGGCGTCTCCGACTACGAAAGCGGCCAGCCATGCGCGTCTACGTTCCCCTGACCCTCTCCGGTCTCGCAGAGGCGCACAAGACGGGCGAACTGGGGCCCGGCCCGCTGACCGCCTATGCCGTCACTCCCGGGCTGCGCGAGTGGTACGTCTCCGACGACATCGAGGAGCTCGAGTACGCCGCGCTGAACCGCGCCGCGGCCGCGTCGCTGCGGCTGCTCGCCGGTGACCCGGACGCTGCCCGGCGCCGGGTGGTCGTCGCCATCGATGTACGGGACCAGGACGCGGTGGCCGACCCAGACCGGGTGCTCGTCGCGAGCGCGCTGGGCGAGGTGCGGGTCGGGCCCGCGGTGCCGCTCGCCAAGGCGGCGGCGGTCCATGTCGACGGCGACGACGCGGTCTCCGACGTGTCCGCGGCGGCGGACGCGCTGGGGGCGGCGGACCAGGGCGACGACGACGCGCAGTTCACGGTGGACGGGGCGGACGACCACGAGCTGCTCTGGTACGGGGTGCAGGAGATCCCGAACCTCATCCGCTGAGGCTCCGCTGAGCGTCCGCTGAGGCAGGGAGTCCGGTCCGGCCGGTCCGCCTGAAGCGGCCGGTTCTCGGTCCGGGCGGTCGTGCGTTGTCAGACCCGGCCGGTACCGTTTTCGCATGGGGAAGCGCAACACGCATCTGGTCTGGGACTGGAACGGCACACTGCTCGACGACATCAAGGCGGTCATCGGGGCGACGAACGCCGCCTTCGCGGAGATAGGCCTGGAGCCGATCACGCTCGAGCGCTACCGCGAGCTGTACTGCGTGCCGATTCCCCAGTTCTACGAGCGGCTGATGGGCCGACTGCCGTCGGACGCGGAATGGGAGGTCATGGACGAGGCCTTCCACCGGCACTACAGCGAGCACCGGATCGGCTGCGGGCTGACCGAGGGCGTCGAGGAGCTCCTGCGGGAGTGGCAGCTGGCCGGGCGCAGCCAGTCGCTGCTCAGTATGTACGGGCACGAGCAGCTGGTCCCGGTCGTGCGGGGGTACGGCATCGAGAGCCACTTCATACGCGTGGACGGCCGCACCGGGCCGTCCGGCGGCGGCAAGGCGCTCCACATGGAGCGCCACCTCCGGGCGCTGGACGGGGCCGCCCAGCCGGGCCGCACGGTGGTGATCGGCGACGCGGCCGACGACGCGGTGGCGGCGAAGCACGTGGGCGCGCTGGCGGTGCTGTACACGGGCGGTGCGCACAGCCGGGCCAGCCTGGAGGCGGTGGGCGTGCCGGTGGTGGACACGCTCGCCGAGGCGGTTGAGGAGGCATTGCGCATGGTGGCGTGAGCCCGCCACGCACGAGTCCGTGAGCGGGGCAGCAACCGCCCTGCCGCGCACAGGCACGCGCCGCAGTCTGAGCGCCGCTGGATGAGCCCGCATGCACCAGGCCGAGCGTCGGGCAGCCCCCGCCGTCCCCGCCGTCCCCAGGCGGGCGCCGCGGTAACGAACGCCCCGCTACGTCACCGGCGCCTTCGCTCGTAGCACCTTCAGGAACTCCCGCATCCAGGCCGAGTGGTCCGGCCAGGCACGGGAGGAGACCAGGGTGCCGTCGACCACCGCCTCCACGTCCTGGAAACTGGCTCCCGCTGCCTGCATGTCCAGTTCCAGAGCCGGGTACGCGGTGACCCGGCGGCCCTCCAGGCTGCCGATCGCCGCCGTCAGCAGCGGGCCGTGGCAGATTTGGGCCACCGGTTTGTCCGCGTCGAAGAAGGACTTCAGGATCTTGCGGAGTTCAGGGTCGTTGCGCAGGTACTCCGGGGCGCGTCCGCCCGGGACCACCAGCGCTGTGTACTGTCCGGGGTCGACCTCCGAGAAGGCCAGGTCCGCGGGCCAGGTGTAGCCCGGCTTCTCGGTGTACGTGTCGAAGCCCGGCTCGAAGTCGTGCACGACGAACTGCAGTTTCTTGCGGGCGGGGGCCGCGATGTCGACCTCGTACCCCTCCTCCCGCAGCCGCTGGTACGGGTAGAGGACTTCGAGGGACTCGGCTGCGTCGCCGGTGACGATCAGGATCTTCGTTGTCATGGCTGCTCCCGGTGTCGGGCTGTCGACGGTTCCCTGCCGTGGATGCAGGGCGGCTGCCGCTCGCGGTGGCGCCGTGTCGTCATCGCCAACCTGCACCGCGGCGGGCTGTTTGCCAAGAGTGGGCCTGTGTCGCTGTCCAGAGTGTCAAACTTCCGGCCCCGCTTTTGTACACATACGGCTCATGACGGGTCGGGGGGGCGGGGCGATAGCCTTGACCCGTGATCAGCGCTATATGCCGTGGGGGCAGCGAAGCCCCCGGCCTGCGCCCGGAGCGCTACAGCGCCCGGGCGATCGTTGATCTTCTCATTCCGGCCAGGCTGCCAAAATTGGCCAATAACGGCTCGGACATCTCTCACCGCGGCATAACGTCGACTCCGACCGGATACCCCGCGTCGTGGCGTTGCGTCGTTTCTTCCACCTACGTCACGCAACGGCGCGCGACAGGAGCCAGAGGACATGCAGACCAAGCTGGACGAAGCCAAAGCCGAGCTGCTCACACGGGCTGCCCGGGTAGCTGAGAACAGCCCGGTCGGGGGGCACCTTCCGACTGGGGCAGAGCCAGGGAAGCGTCCCGACCAGGACACCCTGCTCTCGTACCTCCAGCGCTACTACCTGCACACCGCTCCCGAGGACCTCGCCGACCGCGACCCGGTCGATGTCTTCGGCGCGGCACTTTCCCACTACCGGCTCGCCGAAAACCGCCCCCAGGGGACGGCCAATGTGCGGGTCCACACCCCGACCGTCGAGGAGAACGGCTGGACGTGCAGCCACTCCGTGGTCGAGGTCGTCACCGACGACATGCCCTTCCTCGTCGACTCGGTCACCAATGAGCTCTCCCGGCAGGGCCGCGGAATCCATGTAGTGATCCACCCGCAGGTCATCGTCCGCCGGGACGTCACGGGCAAACTCATGGAGGTGCTGCCCGGCGAGACCAACGGCAAGGCCCAGGCCGAGGGCAGGGCTCTGCCGCACGACGCGCTCGTCGAGTCGTGGATCCACGTCGAGTTCGACCGTGAGACCGACCGGGCCGATCTGAAGCAGATCACCTCCGACCTGCTGCGCGTCCTGTCGGACGTCCGCGAGGCCGTCGAGGACTGGGAGAAGATGCGCGATTCCGCGCTGCGCATCTCCGAAGAGCTGCCGAGCGAGCCGACCGCCGACGATCTGCGCGACCAGGAGGTCGAGGAGGCGCGCGAGCTGCTGCGCTGGCTCGCCGACGACCACTTCACCTTCCTCGGCTACCGGGAGTACGAGCTCACCGAGAACGACGCGCTGGCCGCCGTGCCCGGCACCGGCCTCGGCATTCTGCGTTCCGACCCCCACCACAGCGGTGAAGACGCCCACCCGGTCAGCCCGTCCTTCAGCCGGCTGCCCGCCGACGCCCGCAAGAAGGCCCGCGAGCACAAGCTGCTCATACTGACCAAGGCCAACAGCCGCTCGACCGTGCACCGGCCCAGCTACCTCGACTATGTGGGCGTCAAGAAGTTCGACGCCAATGGCGAGGTCATCGGAGAGCGCCGCTTCCTCGGCCTGTTCTCCTCCGCCGCGTACACCGAGTCCGTCCGCCGCGTCCCGGTCATCCGTCGCAAGGTCGCAGAGGTCCTGGAGGGCGCCGGCTTCTCGCCCAACAGCCACGACGGCCGTGACCTGCTGCAGATCCTCGAGACCTACCCGCGCGACGAGCTCTTCCAGACGCCCGTCGACCAGCTGCGCTCCATCGTCACCAGCGTGCTCTACCTCCAAGAGCGCCGCCGACTGCGGCTCTACCTGCGCCAGGACGAGTACGGGCGCTACTACTCCGCCCTGATCTACCTGCCGCGCGACCGGTACACCACCGGCGTACGGCTGCGGCTGATCGACATCCTCAAGGAGGAACTGGGCGGCATCAGCGTCGACTTCACCGCCTGGAACACCGAATCGATCCTGTCCCGGCTGCACTTCGTGATCCGCGTCCCGGCCGGCACCGAGCTGCCCGACCTCACCGACGCCGACACCGAGCGCATCGAAGCCCGTCTGGTGGAGGCCGCCCGTTCCTGGGCCGACGGATTCGCCGAGGCGCTGAACGCCGAGGTCGGCGAGGAGCGCGCGGCCGAACTGCTGCGCCGATACGGCAACGCCTTCCCCGAGGGCTACAAGGCCGACCACTCGCCGCGCGCCGCCGTCGCCGACCTGGTCCACATCGAGCAGCTGACCCAGGCCGGCAAGGAATTCTCGCTCTCCCTGTACGAGCCGGTCGGCGCGGGCCCCGGCGAGCGCCGCTTCAAGATCTACCGCACCGGCGAGCAGGTCTCGCTCTCCGCCGTGCTGCCGGTGCTGCAGCGGCTTGGCTGCGAGGTCGTCGACGAGCGTCCGCACGAGCTGCGCGCCTCTGACCGTACGACCGCGTGGATCTACGACTTCGGGCTGCGTATGCCGAAGGCCGCGGGCAACGGCGACTACCTCGCCGACGACGCCCGCGAGCGTTTCCAGGACGCCTTCGCCGCCGTCTGGACCGGCGACGCGGAGAACGACGGCTTCAACTCCCTTGTGCTGGGCGCCGGTCTGAACTGGCGGCAGGCGATGGTGCTGCGCGCCTACGCCAAGTATCTGCGCCAGGCCGGTTCGACCTTCAGCCAGGACTACATGGAGGACACCCTCCGTACCAACGTCCACACCACCCGGCTGCTGGTCTCCCTCTTCGAGGCGAGGATGTCGCCGGAGCGCCAGCGGGCGGGCACCGAGCTGACCGACGGTCTGCTCGAGGAGCTCGACGGGGCGCTCGACCAGGTCGTGAGCCTGGACGAGGACCGGATCCTGCGCTCCTTCCTCACCGTCATCAAGGCGACGCTGCGAACCAATTTCTTCCAGGAGGCGGCGGCCTTCACGCCGCACAGCTATGTGTCGATGAAGTTCGACCCGCAGGCCATCCCGGATCTGCCGGCGCCCCGCCCGGCGTACGAGATCTGGGTGTACTCCCCGCGCGTCGAGGGTGTGCACCTGCGCTTCGGCAAGGTCGCGCGCGGCGGGCTGCGCTGGTCCGACCGGCGTGAGGACTTCCGTACGGAAATCCTCGGCCTGGTGAAGGCGCAGATGGTCAAGAACACCGTGATCGTGCCGGTCGGCGCGAAGGGCGGGTTCGTCGCCAAGCAGCTTCCCGACCCGTCGGTGGACCGTGACGCCTGGCTCGCCGAGGGCATCGCCTGCTACAAGATCTTCATCTCCGCGCTGCTCGACATCACCGACAACCTGGTGGCGGGCGAGGTCGTGCCGCCGGCCGAGGTCGTACGCCACGACGAGGACGACACGTACCTCGTCGTCGCCGCAGACAAGGGCACCGCGACGTTCTCCGACATCGCCAACGAGGTCGCGGTCTCGTACAACTTCTGGCTCGGTGACGCCTTCGCCTCCGGCGGCTCGGCCGGTTACGACCACAAGGGCATGGGCATCACCGCCCGCGGCGCGTGGGAGTCCGTCGAGCGGCACTTCCGCGAGCTCGGCCATGACACCCAGACCCAGGACTTCACGGTCGTCGGCGTCGGCGACATGTCCGGTGACGTGTTCGGCAACGGCATGCTGCTCAGCGAGCACATCAGGCTCGTCGCGGCCTTCGACCACCGGCACATCTTCATCGACCCGAACCCGGACGCGGCCCTCTCGTACGCCGAGCGCCGCCGGCTCTTCGAGCTGCCCCGCTCCTCCTGGGCCGACTACAACAAGCAGCTGCTGTCGCAGGGCGGCGGCATCCACGCCCGCAGCGCCAAGTCGATCCCGGTCAACGCGCAGATGCGCGCGGCGCTCGGCATCAAGGCGGGCATCGCCAAGATGACGCCCGCCGAGCTGATGAAGGCGATCCTCAAGGCCCCGGTGGACCTGTTGTGGAACGGCGGCATCGGTACGTACGTCAAGGCATCCACCGAGTCCAACGCGGACGTCGGCGACAAGGCCAACGACGCGATCCGGGTCAACGGCGAGGACCTGGGCGTCAAGGTCGTCGGCGAGGGCGGCAACCTGGGTCTGACCCAGCTCGGCCGGATCGAGTTCGACCGACACGGCGGCAAGATCAACACTGACGCCATCGACAACAGCGCGGGCGTGGACACCTCCGACCACGAGGTGAACATCAAGATCCTGCTCAACGGCCTGGTGTCGGACGGCGATATGACCGTCAAGCAGCGCAACAAGCAGCTCGCCGAGATGACCGATGAGGTCGGTGCGCTGGTGCTGCGCAACAACTACGCGCAGAACGTCGCCCTCGCGAACGCCGTCGTCCAGGCACCGAGTCTGCTCCACGCCCACCAGCGCTTCATCCGGCGCCTGGAGCGGGACGGCGCGCTGGACCGGGCGCTGGAGTTCCTGCCGACCGACCGGCAGATCCGTGAACGGCTGAACGCGGGCAAGGGACTCAGCCAGCCCGAGCTGGCCGTGCTGCTCGCCTACACCAAGATCACGGTGGCGGACGAGCTGATCAGGACCCCCCTGCCGGACGATCCGTATCTGCGCCGGCTGCTGCACGCGTACTTCCCGAGGCCGCTGCGCGAGAAGTTCCCGGAGGCGATCGACGGGCATGCGCTGCGCCGCGAGATCGTCACGACGGTGCTGGTCAACGACACGGTGAACGCCGGTGGTTCGACCTTCCTGCACCGGCTGCGGGAGGAGACGGGCGCGTCGGTCGAGGAGATCGTGCGGGCGCAGACCGCGGCCCGGGAGATCTTCGGTCTTCCCGCGGTGTGGGACGCCGTCGAGGCTCTCGACAACAAGGTCGCGGCCGACGTCCAGACCCGTATCCGGCTGCACTCGCGCCGCCTCGTGGAGCGCGGTACGCGATGGCTGCTGGGCAACCGGCCGCAGCCGCTGGAGCTCGCAGAAACCATCGACTTCTTCGCGGAGCGCGTGGAGCAGGTCTGGGGCGAGCTGCCGAAGATGCTGCGCGGCGCCGACATGGAGTGGTACGAGCGCATCCTGCAGGAGCTCACCGATGCGGGCGTGCCCGAGGAGCTCGCGCTGCGGGTCGCCGGGTTCTCGTCCGCCTTCCCGACGCTCGACATCGTCGCGATCGCGGACCGTACGAAGAAGGAGGCGATGGCGGTCGCAGAGGTGTACTACGACCTCGCAGACCGGCTGCGGATCACTCAGCTGATGGACCGGATCATAGAGCTGCCGCGGGCCGACCGCTGGCAGTCGATGGCCCGCGCCTCCATCCGCGAGGATCTGTACGCAGCACACGCCATGCTCACCGCGGATGTCCTCTCCGTCGGCAACGGCGCCTCGACGCCGGAGGAGCGGTTCAAGGCCTGGGAGCAGAAGAACGCGGCGATCCTGAGCAGGGCGCGCTCGACCTTGGAGGAGATCCAGAGCTCGGACACGTTCGATCTGGCGAACCTGTCGGTGGCGATGCGGACCATGCGGCAGCTGCTGCGGACGCACAGCTGACGCGCCCTCAATCGCCGGACAGGCCTGATCTCAGGCCCGTCCGGCGATTGAGCGTCCCGCTCAGCCGGCCCGCTCGATGCCGGCGACGGCCGCGGGCCGAGTGGCCGTGGCCGCCCACAACCGCCGGCAGAAGACAGGAGAGCAGCGCCGCGGCGAGCAGCAGCCCGTTGCGTACGACCATGAGCAGCAGGCCGAGTGCCGCCCGCCGCCCGCCGCTTCCCGCTACTTCTTGCCTCCGGTGAACTCTTCGTACGCGGCGACGACGTCCTTCGCCGGGCCGTCCATCCGCAGCGTCCCCGCCTCCAGCCAGAGGGCGCGGTCGCAGGTCTCGGTGATCGTGCCGTTGCTGTGGCTGACCAGGAACACCGTGCCCGCCTCCGCGCGCAGCTCGTCGATCCGCTCCTGGCTGCGCCGCCGGAAGCGGGCGTCGCCGGTGGACAGCGCCTCGTCGATCAGCAGGACGTCATGGCTCTTCGCGGCGGCGATGGAGAACCGCAGCCGGGCGCCCATGCCGGAGGAGTACGTACGCATCGGCAGCGAGATGAAGTCGCCCTTGTCGTTGATCCCCGAGAAGTCGACGATGTCGTCGTAGCGCGTGTGGATCTGCTCGCCCGTCATGCCCATCGCGAGCCCGCCGAGGATGACGTTGCGCTCGCCCGTCAGGTCGGCCATCAGTGCGGCGTTCACGCCGAGCAGGGAGGGCTGGCCCTGGGTGAAGACCTGGCCCTCGGAGGGCGGCAGCAGGCCCGCGATCGCCTTGAGCAGGGTCGACTTTCCCGAGCCGTTGGAGCCGATCAGGCCGATGGCCTCGCCCTTGTACGCGGCGAAGCTGACGCCCTTGACGGCGTGCACTTCGCGCCGGCCGGGGGCGGACCTGCGGGAGATGATCCGGCTGAGGGCGGTGGTGGCGCTGCCCTTGCCCGTGCGCGCGCCGTTCACCTTGTACCTGACGTGGACGCCGTCGACGACGACGGTGGGGACGAGTGCGTCGGTGCGGGAGTCAGCCACGGCCGTACTCCTCCTCTGCCTTCCAGAAGTACACGAATCCGCCGGCCCCGAAGAGCGCCGCCCAGAACAGGGCGAGAACCCATACGTGCGGGGGGAGCTGGGCGGCGGTGAAGCTGTCGATGAGGGCGAAGCGCACCAGGTCGATGTAGACGGCGGCAGGGTTGCACTCCAGTGCGAGCATCACGAGGTGGGGCAGCTTGTTGTGGCTGAGCACCTTGTCGATGGACCACATCACGCCGGACACGTACATCCAGGTGCGCAGGACGAACGGCATCAGCTGGGCGATGTCCGGGGTCCGGCTGGCCAGCCGCGCCATGATCATCGAAAGCCCGGTGTTGAAGCCGGCCTGCAGGAGCAGTGCGGGGATCGCGAGCAGCCAGTTGACGTGCGGGTACTCGCCGACCGCGATCAGGATCCCGATCAGCGCGGCGAGCGAGAAGAGCAGCTGCTGGAGCTGCTGGAGCGCGATGGCGATGGGGAGGCTCGCGCGGGGGAAGTGCAGGGCCCGTACGAGCCCGATGTTGCCGGAGATCGCGCGGGTGCCGGCCATGATCGAGCTGGCGGTGAAGGTCCAGATGAAGACGCCGGTCACGAGGAACGGGACGAAGTCGGCCACGCCGCTTCTGGTGTTGAGCAGCACACCGAAGATGAAGTAGTAGACCGTCGCGTTGAGCAGGGGGGTCATGACCTGCCAGACCTGGCCGAGTTTGGCCTGGCTGTACTGGGCGGTCAGCCGGGCGGTGGCGAACGCGACGATGAAGTGCCGGCGGGACCAGATCTGGCGGACGTAGGCGGGGAGAGTGGGGCGGGCGCCGCTGACGGTGAGGTTGTGGCGGACGGCGAGCGCGGTGAGGTCCGTCTCGGGTTCGTGCAGCTCCGGCTGCGGCCGGGCGATGGTCTGGCTGCTCACGGTGCTCGCTTTCCACAGGGCGGGGGCGACGGCGACGATGGGACGGACCCGTTTCGTCGCTACGGGGAGAGTAGGACGGAGTTACGTCGCGACGCAACCGTCTCGTCGTCCCGCTATGCTCTGTGCATGACCACGGATCCGGGAACCCCACGTCGCGCGCCGGCGGGAGCCGCAGTGCTCCGGGAAGACGTGACCGACGCCATTCGCGCCGCCGTCTTCGAGGAACTGGCCACGGTGGGCTTCGCGCGGATGTCGATCGAGGGGATCGCGCGGCGGGCGGGCGTCGGCAAGACGGCGGTCTACCGGCGGTGGAAGTCGAAGCTGTCGCTGGTGCTGGACCTGGTCTCGGCGTTCGCGGCGCAGGGGTTGCCGACGCCGGCGACGGGTTCGCTGTACGGGGACGTACGGGCGCTCCTTGAGGTGGCGTCGCACGCCCTGCGCCACCCGGTGGCCTCGCAGGTCATCCCGGACCTGCTGGTGGAGGCGGCCCGGCACCCGGAAATCTCGGACGCGATCAAGGCGGCGCTGCTGGACAGTCAGCAGGGGGTGGTGGCGGGGGTCGTACGGGACGCGGTGGCGCGCGGCGAACTGCCCGAGTCGACGGACCCGGACCGGGCGCTGGACGTGATTGTGGGGCCGCTGTACTGGCGGCTGGTGGTGGTGCGCGCGGGGTTGCCGGAGGGGTACTTGGACGAGCTGGCGCGGTCGGCGGTGGCGGCGCTTCGGGCGTGACGGGGCCTTGCCCGGCCTTGCGCCCCGCGCGACAGCGGCCCGGCCCCGGTCAGGCCTCGACCAGGGCCGCCGTCGTCAGAAGTGCCGTCGTCAGTGGTGCCGTGGCTACTTGACCGCTCCCGCCATCACTCCCGTCACGAACTGCCGCTGGAACGCGAAGAACACCGCCAGCGGGATGATCATCGAGACGAACGCTCCCGGCGCCAGCACGTCGATGTTGTTGCCGAACTGCCTCACCTGGCGCTGTAGCGCCACCGTGATCGGTGCGCTCTCCGAGTCCGCGAAGATCAGCGCGACCAGCATGTCGTTCCACACCCACAGGAACTGGAAGATGCCGAGCGACGCGATCGCCGGGCCGCCCAGTGGCATCACCACGCGGGTGAAGAGCCGGATCTCGCCCGCCCCGTCCAGCCGCGCCGCCTCCAGCAGTTCCCTCGGGATCTCCGCGAAGAAGTTCCGCAGCAGGAAGATCGCGAACGGGAGCCCGAACGCCACATGGAAGATGATCACGCCGATCGTCGTCTCGAAGATGCCGATCTGGCCGAACAGCCTGGAGACCGGCACCAGCGCTACCTGGACCGGGACCACCAGGAGGGCGACCAACGCTATGAACCACCAGTCGCGGCCCGGGAAGTCCATCCAGGCGAAGGCGTAACCGGCCAGCGAGCCGATCACCACCACCAGGAGCGTCGCCGGGACGGTGATCAGCACGCTGGACAGCAGGGAGTCGGTGATCGCATCGTTGTCCAGCAGACGCGAGTAGTTGTCGAAGGTCACATGCGCGGGCGCGGTGAACACCTTCCACCAGCCGCTCTCGCCGATGTCCGCCGCCCCCCGCAGCGAGGACAGCAGCAGCCCGATCGTCGGCATCAGCCAGAACAGGCCCACCAGGACCAGGAAGACGCGCATCACGCCACCGCCCGCGCGCGCCGCGATCCGTGCGGGGAGGGACTGCTTCGCCTTCACCACACCGTCGGTCGTGGTCATCGGCGGGCCTCCCTTCGCATGCGCCGGATGTTGAACAGCATCACCGGGATCACCAGCAGCAACAGCAGCACGGCGATCGCGCTGCCGAGCCCCAGGTGCGAGTCCGTGCCGAACGACGACCGGTAGAGCTGGAGCGCCAGCACGTTCGCGTCGTCCTGGGCAGAGCCCGGCGCGATGATGAAGACCAGGTCGAAGATCTTCAGCACATTGATCATCAGGGTGACCAGCACCACCGCGAGTACGGGCGCCAGCAGCGGGACCGTCACCCTGCGAAAGACCTGCCACTCGTTCGCGCCGTCGACCCGCGCCGCTTCCAGCAGTTCACGCGGCACGCTCGCCAGGCCCGCCGCGATCAGCACCATCGCGAAGCCCGCCCACATCCACACGTAACTGCCGATGATCGCCGGGGTGACGAGCGATGGGCCGAGCCAGTTGACGCCGTTGTACGGCTCCCTGAAGTTGTCGGCGGGCAGCCGCAGTTGAGCCCCGTCCGCGGACGCAGGCAACGTGAACGTACCGTCCGCGCCCGCCCGCGCGGACGCGACGACCCTGCCGTCCTTGACCGCCTCCACCTTGATGCCCTTGAGGCCGAACTCCTGCCCGTCGATGGCGTTGGGCTTGCCGCCGCCGCCCTTCGTGAAGTCCAGCCACGCGGTCCCGCGGATCTTCCCGTCGTCCGGCTGCGCAGCCTTCGCGGGCTTCGCGTCGGACGGCATCTTCGCCGGCGCGACGCCGACCAGCGGCAGCAGCGCCTCCTTGCCCGCCGTCACCGGCTCCTTCGTGACGAACGAGCCGCCGCCGCCCGCCTTGAGCGGATGCACCGGCAGAGGATGCGCCTTGGGGAAACCGGCCGACTCGGCGAACGTGTCGTGCACGCCCACCCAGACCGCGTTGGCGACCCCCCGGTCCGGATCCTGCTCGTACACCAGCCGGAAGATGATGCCCGCGGCCAGCATCGAGATCGCCATCGGCATGAAGACGATCAGCTTGAAGGCCGTGCCCCAGCGGACCCGCTCGGTGAGCACGGCGAAGATCAGACCGAGCGCCGTCGAGACGGTCGGCGCGACGACCACCCAGATCGCGTTGTTCTTGACCGCGGTCAGGATGGAGTCCTCGGTGAAGATCTCCTTGTAGTTGTCCAGCCCGGCGAAACCGCTGCCGGCCTGGTCGAAGAAGGACCGGTAGACCGAGTACCCGATCGGGTAGACCACGAGCGCACCCAGCAGAACCAGCGCGGGCAGCAGAAAGCCGGCCGCGACGATTTTACGTGTGCCTGTCACGCTCTTGCGCTTGATGGCGGGGGGCTGCGGGCTCGCCGAGCCCCCCGCGGTCGCCGCGGTGGTCACCGCGTCAGCTCTTGTACGCCTTGGCCGCGTCCGACTCCAGCTTCTGCTGGGCCCCCGCGACGTCCTTCGGGTTCTTCAGGAAGTCCTGCAGCGCCTTCCACTCACCCTTGCCGGGCGTGCCACCGAACGACTGCGGCATCTGGTCCGACATGTCGAAGCGGAAGTCGTCGCCCGCCGCGATCAGCGCCTTGGCGATGTCGCGCTGCACATCATTGGGGTACGCGGCGAGGTCCAGGGCCTTGTTCGGCGAGATGAACCCGCCCGACGACGCCGAGATCTTCGCCGCGTCCGGAGAGGCGAGGAAGGTCAGCAGCGCCTGCGCGCCCTTGGAGTCCTTCAGTGCCACGGCCGCGTCTCCGCCCGTCACCACCGGAGGCTCCGAACCGACCGCCGGGAACGGGAAGACCTTCGCGTCCGTACCGATCTTGGCCTCGGTCTGCGCGATGTTGACGGTCACGAAGTCGCCCTCGAAGACCATCGCGCCCTTGGGCTGGTCGCCCCCGCTGAAGGTCTGGGTGACCGATGCCGGGAACTCCGTCTGCAGCGCTCCGTCCGCGCCGCCCGAGATCAGCGTCGGCTTGCCGAACAGCTCGCCGAGCGTGGTCAGCGCGGATTTCACGGACGGGTCGGTCCACTTGATCTTGTGCTGGGCGAGCTGGTCATACTTCTCCGGGCCCGCCTGGGAGAGATAGACGTTCTCGAACCAGTCGGTGAGCGTCCAGCCGTCGGCGCCGGCCACCGAGACGGGGGTGACGCCCGACGCGGAGATCGTCTCGGCCGTCGAGAGGAATTCCTTCCAGGTCTTCGGCTCCTGCGCCCCCGCGTTCTCGAAGGCGGCGTTGTTGTACCAGACCAGGGACTTATTGGCGGCCTTGTAGTACACGCCGTACTGCGTGCCGCCCACCGCGCCGAGGTCCTGCCAGCCCTTGGAGTAGTTCTTCGCCAGCTGTGCCTTGGCCTCCGCGCCGACGGGCTTGGCCCATTTACGCTGGACGGCCTGCTGGATCGCGCCCACCTGGGGGAGCATCGCGACATCGGGAGGACTGCCGCCCGCGATCTTCGTACCGAGGAAGTTGACGATCGGGTCCTGCGCCGGGACGAAGGTGACCGTGGCCCCGGTGCGCTTCTCGAACTCCTTGAGGACCTTGGTGAAGTTCTCCTGCTCGGGGCCGCTCCAGACCGCGGCAACTTCTATCTTCTCGCCGTTCAGCTTGGGCAGTTGGACGGTGGTGGAGGACTCCTTGCCCTTGCTCTCGCCCGGTTTCGCCTTGTCGTCCTTGTTGTCGCCGCAGCCGGTGATGGCGAGGGCGCCGATGGCGGCGAAAATCACTGCGGCCCTGCCCGTACGAAGAGTTGTGCGCATCACTGCCCCGTCTCTTCCGTGCGCTGTCCCGAGCGCTTCCCGTCGACAGGTGTACGCCCGGTATCCGGGTGCCGCAATACCGCACCAGGCGTCAACAAGCCTTTTGTGATGGCCTTGTGACGTGATGTCATGTCAAAGATCGGAGCTGTGCCGCCGCTCAGGGGCGGGCCGGAGTCAGCGGCGGAACCGGAGCCGCGTCCACCGATCGTGCAGCTCGCTCCAGCGCACTGGCCAAGAGTGCCAAGTCCGTTGGGCCATTGCCCAGTTCACGTATGGGGCGGCGGGTCGGCGGATCGCCCATCCGCTCCCACTCGAGCGGCACCACAGTGGGACGCGAGGTCGCCGTACGCGGAATGCGTCCCGTCACCCGGCCGCTCTGGAACGGCGTCACCCGGCCGTCCGGATGTCCGAGCCTGCCGCGACCCGGAGCGGGGTCCTCCGGTCCCGGAGAGGTCGGCGGCGCGTCCAGCACCGCGCGCAGCCGCGCACCCTGCGCCAGCTCCGTCTCGGCCGTGCGGTCGGGGCGCGCGGACGTCGCCACCAGATGTACGCCGAGCCGCTCGCCGTCGCGGGCCACGGCCTCCAGCGCCCGTACGACCGAACCGGCCGCGGGGCGTCCAGGGCTGCCGAGCGCCGGGGCGACCAGTGCGTCGAAGTCGTCCACCAGCACGACGAGCCGGGGCAGCGGGGCGGGCCCCTGCGCCTTCGTACGAGCGCCGGGGCGCAGCCGGAGCGTGCCGGTGGAAGAGGAGTCCAAGTCGCCGCGCTGCTCGGCGGCGCTCGGCGGGCGCTGGCCCACCATCCGGTCGGCCAGCTCGCGCTGCGTGTGCCACTCGGCGAAGCCCACGCTGCCGAGCAGCTCGGACCGGCGCTTCAGCTCGGCGCCCAGCGCCTGTGCGAAGGCCCGCATCCGGACCGGGTCGGAGGCCACCAAGTGCTCGGTGACATGCGGCAGTTCAGCGCAGGCCGCGAGCCCTTCGCCGCGCTCGCCGCCTGCTCCGTCGACAAGCAGCAGGCCGAGCCGGTCGGGGCGGCCCGCGGCGGCCAGCGAGGCCGCGACGGAACGCAGCAGCTCCGTACGCCCGCTGCCGGCCGGGCCCTCGATCAGCAGATGCGGGCCCTCTTCGATCAGATCGACGGCCAGCGGGCCGTACGGACCCGCGCCGAGCACGCTGGTGCCGTCGCCCGCGGACGCCCAGCGCGCCATCAGCGATGCGGGCGTGGCGCGGGCCAGGCCGAGCTCGTCAAGGAGCCGCGCGGACCGGGGGAGCGCCACGGCCCTGCCCGGGTGAGCGCCCGTGCCCCCGCCCTCGGCGCGCAGGGGTGCGAGCGCGCGGCCGAAGCGCTCCGCCCAGGCCGCCGACACCGCGTCCACCGCGCCGACCGTGCCGTGCCCGGCGGGCTGCCCGCCCGCCGTACGCATCAGGCGCAGTGCGGTCGCCACATCGCCGCTGAGCAGGGCGACCGCCCCGCACTCGCGGAAGGCGAGGGAGGCCGCGCACGCCGTCTCGTACGTCGCGGTGACCGGGGAAGCGGCTGAGGCGGCCGGGGTCTCGGCCAGACAGATCAGATGGATCCCGGCCGCCGAGCCTGCGCCGGCCAGCCGGGCCGTCGTCTCGCGCAGCACTGCCGAGCCCGGGTCGCCGTCGACGATGACGACGGTGCGGGCCCCTTCGTACCGCGCGGCGGCCTCGGCGAGGGACCTGCGGTCGGCGCTCGGCCAGCCGGGACCGAGCGGGCCGTCGTCCAGCCTGCGGGTGAGCTCCGCGCTCCGGGCGGTGGCCTGGTCCCGGTCGTACGCGAGCAGCAGCCGGCAGTCCTGGCCGTGGGCGGGCCGCAGATGCGGCAGCCAGCCGAGCCAGGCCCACTCGGCCCTGCGCTCCTCCAGGCTCCGGGTCCGGTCCGTGCTGATCAGCACGATCTCCAGGTCCACCGGCGAGTGCAGCGCGGCGAGCTGGGCCACGGCGGACCTGGCGAGACCGGCCAGCCGCGCCCGCGGCCCCGCGAGGCCCAGCGAACCGGCCTCGCGCAGGCCGACGGTCACCGGCACGGCGGGCAGCTCGGCCCGGTCGGCGGTGCCGAGCCGCACGACGAGTGACTCCGGATGCCCGGGCCCGCGCTCCCAGAGCCGGGGGCCGGGGCCGAGCGCGGTGAGCAGGACGGCGGCGGGGTCGGGCCAGCTCTCGACGACGGGACCGGCGCTGACGGGCGGCCCGGGCTGCGGCGCGACCTCGGCGGCGGGCTCCTCCCGCCCACCGGTCAGCCGCCGCGCCCAGGCGCCTATGCCCCGCCTGCGTCCGACCCCCTGGGGCAGCCTGGTCCCGTGCGCGGGAGTGCCATGCCCCATGGGCCCGGCGGAGGGCGCCTCGCCCTGACCGTCGGCGGCCCTGGCATGCACGGCGTCGCCCTCGGGACCGCCCGCGGGACGGCTCGGGTACAGCGTCCCGGCGTCGCCGCGGCCGGCGCTGGTGGGGGCGGACGGGGCGTAGGGGTCGTACTGGGTGGTCACGCGGGGGGTGGTGTTGTACGGGGCGGAGTAGGCCCCGGGGCCTACTCCACCGGGGGCGTGCGCGGCGGGGGCGGGGCGGTCCTGCGCAGCGCCGGAGCCGTAGCCGTCCTGCGAACCGCCGGAGCCGGTGCCTGAACCGGCCACGTCGGTGCCGTGCAGAGCCGGTCCGTCTGGACGGAGAGGGCCCTGTGCCGGGCCACCGGTTCCTGAACCGCCCGCGCCGGAGGCGTAGGCAGCCGACCCGGCCGCGCCGGAGCCGCGGTCTGATGCGGCGGCGCCCGAGCCGTACGGAGCAGACCCGTCGCGGCCGGAACCGCCCTGTCCCGGGCCAGCGGTACGCCGGCCAGCGGCACCCGGGCCGACGGTGCCCGCGCCGTCTCCCGAGCCGCCCGGCCCGGAGGCCTGCGCAGCCGACCCGCCGACGCCCGGTTCGCCCGACCCGTCAGCAGGGTCTTCCGCGCCAGTGCCCCGCGTCACCCGCAGGTGTCCCTCGCCGTCCGGAGCCGTGGCCAGGCCCGGCGTCCGGTCGCACGGGGCCAGGCGGAGCGTCGATTCGCCCAGGCGCAGCAGCGCGCCCGCGGGCAGGCGGACCGGGCGCGCGTCCACCGGTGTGCCGTCCAGCGTCGTGCCGTTCGTCGAGCCGAGGTCCGCGACCGTGACCCGGCCGTCCTCGGCGACCGTGACCGCGCAGTGCAGCCGCGAGACGTCCGGGTCGTCCAGCGGTACGTCCGCGTCGGCACGGCGGCCGATCCTGATCTGGCCGCCGTGCAGCAGATGGACGCCGCCCGCGTCCGGGCCCGCCACCACATGGAGCTGGGCGGACGCGTCCTCAGTCGGCGACTCGTCGTCGCGGGGGACCTGCAGACTGAGCACCGCGCCGTCGACCAGCGGCGGCTCGCCCAGAGTGCGGCGCTGGGCGTCGAGCCGCTCCTGGCCCGCGTACAGCACGACCGAGCCCGAGATGTCCGGGCCGGAGACGGCCGCCGCCAGACCGGAGGCCACAGCGGCCAGTGCTGTTCCGGCGGGTGCGGTGATCAGCACGTCGCACGCGCGCGCGGCGGAGGCCTGTCCTGCGGAGCCTTGTCCCGCGGAGGACTGTTCCGCGTAAGCGTGTCCCGCGGCCGCGGACTGCCCGCTGCACGGCGCGAGGACGGTCAGCCGGATCTGCATCGCCGTCAGCAATCCCTTCTGCGCGGGGTACCCGGCAGGGGAGCCGCCCTGTGATCGCCCCCACCCGGCAGGTCGGCACGGGGGCGCGAGGCTCCCTCCCTCACGACTCCGTGCTGAAGGCATCCTCGCACCTGCCACTGACAACACGCCCGGGGGACATCAGTTAGTGATCTTGATTGGTCGGCTCTGGACGTAAAAGTGCCTGGTTGGGATCTGATCCGGAACGTCAGTGATGTGCGCGGCACGGTCGTTCGGCAACCATCCGTACGATGCCCGCGTCTTTCTTTCGAACACCGCTGGGCAGGCGAGGGACGGACAACCGACGGGCAACTGGACGGACGACCGGCCGGTTCCCCGCCCGGCGGCACTAAAGTGGGTCGGACACCCGGGCAGGGCACAGTGGCCCGGGACCACGCAAGGACCACGATCAGCAGGGAGCACATGACGTGCGGCCGGTAGGCAGCAAGTACCTGCTCGAGGAGCCCCTCGGGCGCGGCGCCACGGGTACCGTCTGGCGGGCGCGCCAGCGCGAGACCGCGGGCGCCGAGGCGGCCGTGGCGGGCCAGCCGGGCGAGACCGTCGCGATCAAGGTCCTCAAGGAGGAGCTGGCGAACGACGCGGACGTGGTGATGCGCTTCCTGCGGGAGCGCTCCGTCCTGCTCCGCCTGACCCACCCGAACATCGTGCGCACCCGGGATCTCGTCGTCGAGGGCGATCTCCTCGCACTCGTGATGGATCTGGTCGACGGCCCTGACCTGCACCGTTATCTCCGTGACAACGGCCCCTTCTCGCCGGTCGCCGCATCTCTCCTCACCGCCCAGATCGCGGACGCGCTCGCCGCCAGCCACGCCGACGGCGTCGTCCACCGCGACCTCAAGCCCGCGAACGTCCTGCTCAAGAATGACGCCGACGGCCAGATGCACCCGATGCTGACCGACTTCGGCATCGCGCGCCTCGCGGACTCCCCGGGCCTGACCCGTACGCACGAATTCGTCGGCACGCCCGCATACGTCGCGCCCGAGTCCGCAGAGGGCCGCCCGCAGACCTCCGCCGTCGACATCTACGGCGCGGGCATCCTGCTGTACGAACTGGTCACCGGCAGGCCCCCGTTCGCCGGCGGCACCGCCCTCGAAGTGCTCCACCGCCACCTGAGCGAGGAGCCGCGCCGCCCCACCACCGTTCCCGAGCCGCTGTGGACGGTCATAGAGCGCTGCCTGCGCAAGGAGCCCGCCGAGCGGCCCAGCGCCGAGAACCTCGGCCGCGCCCTGCGCACCGTCGCCGCCGGCGTCGGCGTGCACTCCACGCCCGCGCAGGTCGACGCCGCGCTCGGGGTCGCCGCGCTGCTCGCGCCCGACCCGTCGCCGGCCCCGGTGCCCGGCCTCCCGGGTGCGGCCGACCCGACACAGGTGCTGCCGAGCAACGCCGGTGCGTACGACCCCGCTGCGTACGACCCCAATGGCGCGACCAGCGTCATGCAGCAGACGGGCAACCCGCCGAACGGCGGCGACCCGACCGCGTTCATGCCCCCCGTACCCCCGGGCCAGCCGCGTCCCGAGGACCCGCACCCCTGGCAGTCCCAGCTCCGGGCGGCGCGCGACCGCAACGAGCAGACGCAGGTCCAGTACCTCGACCCGAGCCAGGACCCGCTGCGCCGTCGCCCGCAGCGCCCGCAGCAGCGGCCACAGCAGCAGCCGCAGCGTCCGCAGCAGCAGTACGCACCGCAGGCCCAGCCTCAGCGCCCGCAGCCGCAGCGGTACGCCCCGCCACCGCCGCAGCAACAGCAGTACGCGCCTCCGCAGCCGCCGCCCCAGCAGCCCGTGCCGCGCCAGCCGAGGCAGCGCAGCGCCAACCCGATGCGGATCCCGGGCCTCGGCTGCCTCAAGGGCTGCCTGTTCAGCGTGGTCCTGCTCATCGTCGCGGGCTGGCTGATCTGGGAGCTGACCCCGCTCCAGGAGTGGGTCGCGCAGGGCAGGAGCTACTGGGAGGCCATCGGCGACGGCATCTCGAAGGTGACGGGCTGGATCTCGGACCTGGGGGCTTCGGACCCGGGCACCGGTTCCGGCACCGGTTCCGGCACCGGACAGTAGCCACTGAGTGGTTTTGTCGACTTCTGCGGCCTAATTCGCCCGCAGAAGTGAAGGTTGGCGCCATCCGGGCCACACAGCCCCCGGATGCCCGCGTACCTTACTCAGGTGCGCCTCGCGTGTCCCCGTCGGTCACGGTGCTCGGCCTGCTCTTCGGGCCGGGGGTCCGGGGGTTGTCCCCCGGGTAGACACAGCGGGCAACGCCAGCCGCTGAGGGAGCAGTCTTGGCACGGAATATCGGCAGCCGGTACACGGCCCACCAGATCCTGGGGCGGGGCAGCGCCGGCACGGTGTGGCTCGGCGAGGGGCCGGAAGGCCCCGTCGCCATCAAGCTGTTGCGCGAGGACCTGGCGTCCGACCAGGAGCTGGTCGGACGCTTCGTACAGGAGCGCACGGCCCTGCTCGGACTCGAGCACCCGAGGGTCGTCGGCGTCCGCGACCTCGTCGTCGACGGCAACGATCTGGCGCTCGTCATGGACCTCGTCCGAGGCACCGATCTGCGCACCCGTCTCGACCGGGAGCGCCGCCTCGCCCCCGAGGCGGCGGTCGCGATCATCGCGGACGTCGCCGACGGCCTCGCCGCCGCCCACGCCGCCGGGGTCGTCCACCGCGACGTCAAGCCGGAGAACATCCTCCTCGACATGGAGGGCCCGCTCGGCCCCGCCGGATCCCACCCGGCGCTGCTCACCGACTTCGGCGTCGCCAAGCTGATCGACACCCCGCGCCGCACCAAGGCGCTGCGCCCCACCGGCGCGAACCCGCCGAACCCCTCGGGCATCATCGGCACCCCCGACTACATCGCCCCGGAGATCGTCGAGGGCCTGCCGCCCCGGGCCGCGGTCGACATCTACGCCCTCGCCACCGTCCTGTACGAGCTCCTCGCCGGCTTCACCCCCTTCGGCGGCGGCCACCCCGGCGCGGTCCTGCGCCGCCATGTCACCGAGACCGTGGTCCCCCTCCCGGGCATCCCCGACGAGCTGTGGCAGCTCGTCGTCCAGTGCCTGGCGAAGGCGCCCGCCTCCCGGCTGCGCGCCTCCGAGCTGGCCACCCGCCTGCACGACCTGCTTCCGCTGCTCGCCGGCATGCCGCCGCTCGACGTCGACGAGCCGGACGCCGAGCCGCCCGCGGAGCCCTACGAGGACGTGGTGCGGGCCGCCACCCCCGGCGAACCCCGCCGCCGCGGCGCCGTCCCCCTCGTCCCCGGCGCGGCCCCCGCGGACTCCAACCGCGACACCCACACCTCGATGCGAGTCCCGGCCCCGGACGAGCTTGCGGGCGGCGCCCGCGGCACGGCCCGTGCCCCTCGCACCCCGGGCCAGCGCCGCCCGGGATCTGCCCGCCACAAGTCCGACGCGGTCCGCAAGCGCCGCATCACCCTGGGCGTCGCGGCGCTCGCGGTGGCCGTGGCGGTGGCGGTCGGCGGCTGGCTTGCCGCAAGCGCCGACGGCACGGACGCGCCCCCGCAGGACTCGAAGCAGTCCGCACCCGCGGAACCCTAGGGGGTCGGGGTGTCGCGCCCAGCCGTTACGCTGGACGCGTGGCAGTCGTCGATGTATCCGAAGAGCTGAAGTCCCTCTCCTCGACCATGGGGTCGATCGAGGCCGTCCTGGACCTCGAGAAGATGAGGGCAGATATTGCCGTGCTCGAGGAGCAGGCCGCGGCGCCGTCCCTCTGGGACGACCCGGAGGCGGCGCAGAAGATCACCAGCAAGCTTTCGCACCTCCAGGCCGAGCTCCGCAAGACCGAGGCGCTCCGTAACCGGATCGACGACCTGAGCGTGCTCTTCGAGCTCGCAGAGGCCGAGGACGACGCGGACACCCTCGCGGAGGCCGAGTCCGAGCTCATCGACGTCCGCAAGGCGCTGGAGGAGATGGAGGTACGCACCCTCCTGTCCGGTGAGTACGACGAGCGCGAGGCGCTGGTCAACATCCGCGCAGAGGCGGGCGGCGTCGACGCCTCCGACTTCGCCGAGCGGCTGCAGCGCATGTATCTGCGCTGGGCCGAGCGCCACGGCTACTCCACCGAGGTCTACGAGACGTCGTACGCCGAAGAGGCCGGCATCAAGTCGACCACCTTCGTGGTGAAGTCGCCGTACGCCTACGGCACGCTCTCCGTCGAGCAGGGCACCCACCGCCTGGTGCGCATCTCGCCGTTCGACAACCAGGGCCGGCGCCAGACGTCCTTCGCGGGTGTCGAGGTGCTGCCGGTCGTCGAGAAGACGGACCACATGGAGATCGACGAGTCCGAGCTGCGCGTCGATGTGTACCGCGCGTCGGGCCCCGGCGGTCAGGGCGTCAACACGACCGACTCGGCGGTGCGTCTGACGCACATCCCGACCGGTATCGTCGTCTCCTGCCAGAACGAGCGCTCGCAGATCCAGAACAAGGCGAGCGCGATGAACGTCCTTCAGGCGAAGCTGCTCGAGCGCCGCCGTCAGGAGGAGCAGGCCGTGATGGACGCCCTCAAGGGCGACGGCGGCAACTCCTGGGGAAACCAGATGCGTTCGTACGTCCTGCACCCGTACCAGATGGTCAAGGACCTGCGTACGGAGTTCGAAGTGGGCAACCCGCAGGCGGTACTTGACGGTGAGATCGACGGCTTCCTGGAAGCCGGAATTCGCTGGCGCAAGCAGCAGGAGAAGTAACAGCTCGCTTTGTCGACAAGGGAACTGCCGCCTCAGGGGCGGCAGTTCCCTTTTTATGTCACAGTTGCATCCGCGCAGGTCAGGCAAGCTCCCTCATACCGGACATCGCACGCGCAACGACCTTGACGCTAGTGCGAAAACTGGGAAAGCTGACGCGCGGCATGCGTATCGCTGGGGCGCGTGTGAATTGGGGGAAGACAGGATTACCCCCGACCGAAGTCGCCCCGGGCGCTGCTCCATTGACGAATTAGCTACTGGGGGTAGCAGCCAGATGACCAAGAAGACGCGGATCCGTGTGGCGCGAATAGCTGCAGGCGCGGTGATCGCTGCCGGTGCGTCGCTGACCGCTGCCGGCGCCGCCTCGGCCGTCGGTGTCGGTATCGACGTGGGTCCCCTCAAGGTGTCGGCGAACGCCGACGAGAGTGGCATCGACGCCGGTATCGGTATCGACGGCCCTACTGACACTCCGACGGAGATCCCGACGGACATTCCGACGGATGTCCCCACCGACATCCCGACCGATGTCCCGACGGACGTCCCCACGGATGTTCCCACCGATGTCCCGACCGATGTCCCCACGGACAAGCCCACCGGCAAGCCGACCGACAAGCCCACGGGCAAGCCGACCGACAAGCCGGAGAAGCCGGGCAAGCCCACCGACGACCCGTCCGAGGACCCGTCGAACCCGGGTAACGGCAACGACGGCGACGCCGGTACCTGCACCGTCGACCTCGACGGTGCCGAGTGCGCCGACAACACCGACACCGACAGCGCCGGCTCCAAGCCGGTCGAGCAGGGCAAGGCCAAGGAGGAGCTGGCGGAGACCGGCGCCGCCGAGACCACCTTCCTGCTCATCGGTGCCGCGACGATGATCGCCGGTGGCATCGGCTTCCGTATGCTGCCGCGTCTCGCCGGTGGCGGTCGCACCGTCGCCTAAGCGATAAGCGACAGCGACACAGCTCGTAGCAGTACGCGGAAGGGCCCGGGGTGCGATCCAGCGCCCCGGGCCCTTCCGTATGCGTAAAGCGGTCCCGCCCTAGGCGGTCTGGTGCGCGGCCAGCAGGGCCACGGCCGCGATCAGTATCACCAGCAGGGTCAGCAGCGCCACCGGGCTCAGGCCGCCGAAGGGGCCCTGCTGCTGCAGTCGCTCGCGGTTCGCCCGGCAGACCGGGCAGCGACCCTCTGTGACCGGGGCCGCGCAGTTGGCGCACACCAATCGGTCATAGGTCATGCGCTCTCCTCCTCCCGCGCGCCGGAGCCGCAGGCGCGGACCGTAAGCACAGTTCTCTCCCGACAACGCTCAGGGAAACGCCACCGTTCCCCTACCACTGTGCCAGCTCGCGCGTGTTTCGGCGCGCCCCGCCGGATTCCACCCGTTCCACACCAGGACAAAATGCGCAACCTGGGACGTCGACTGCGCGCTCCAGTCCGCTTCGCGTAAGGTCACGCACACCTACTCCCGGCCGACCGTGGTGCACCCGTGATCCGATTCGACAACGTCTCCAAGATCTACCCCAAGCAGAGCCGCCCCGCCCTGCGCGACGTCTCACTCGACATCGCCAAGGGAGAGTTCGTCTTCCTCGTCGGCTCGTCCGGTTCCGGCAAGTCGACTTTCCTGCGGCTGGTTCTGCGCGAGGAGCGCGCCAGCCAGGGCCTGGTGCATGTCCTCGGCAAGGACCTGGCCCGGCTGTCCAACTGGAAGGTGCCGCACATGCGCCGCCAGCTGGGCACCGTCTTCCAGGACTTCCGGCTGCTGCCCAACAAGACCGTCGCGGAGAACGTGGCGTTCGCGCAAGAGGTCATCGGCAAGCCGCGCGGTGAGATCCGCAAGGCCGTGCCCCAGGTCCTCGACCTCGTCGGCCTCGGCGGCAAGGAGGACCGGATGCCCGGTGAGCTCTCCGGCGGTGAGCAGCAGCGCGTCGCGATCGCGCGGGCCTTCGTCAACCGCCCCATGCTGCTGATCGCGGACGAGCCGACCGGCAACCTCGACCCGCAGACCTCCGTGGGCATCATGAAGCTTCTGGACCGGATCAACAGGACCGGTACCACGGTGATCATGGCGACTCACGACCAGAACATCGTCGACCAGATGCGCAAGCGCGTCATCGAGCTCGAAAAGGGCCGTCTCGTACGCGACCAGGCACGCGGCGTCTACGGCTACCAGCACTGAGCCCGTAGAGCGACACGACTGAAAGGCTGAAGGACTCGCCATGCGCGCCCAGTTCGTACTGTCGGAGATCGGCGTCGGTCTCCGCCGCAATCTCACGATGACCTTCGCCGTCGTCGTCTCCGTAGCCCTCTCGCTCGCCCTCTTCGGCGGCGCGCTGCTCATGCGTGAGCAGGTCAGCACGATGAAGGACTACTGGTACGACAAGGTCAACGTCTCGATCTTCCTCTGCAACAAGAACGACGCGGCCACCTCTCCCAAGTGCGCCAAGGGAGCGGTCACCGCACAGCAGAAGCAGCAGATCGAGTCCGATCTCGAGAAGATGGACGTCGTCGCGTCCGTCCAGCGCGAGTCGGCCGAAGAGGCGTACAAGCACTACAAGGAGCAGTACGGCGACACACCCATCGCCTCCACCATCACGCCTGACCAGATGCAGGAGTCGTTCCGGGTCAAGCTGGACGATCCGGAGAAGTACAAGGTCGTCGCAACCGCCTTCGCCGGTCGCGACGGGGTGCAGTCCGTCCAGGACCAGCGCAACATCCTGCAGAACCTCTTCGACCTGATGAACGGCATGAGGATCGCCGCTCTCTGCGTGATGGGCCTGATGCTTGTCATTGCCATGATGCTGATCGTCAACACCGTGCGGGTTTCGGCGTTCAGCCGTAGGCGTGAGACCGGGATCATGCGGCTGGTGGGAGCCTCCAGCTTCTACATCCAGATGCCGTTCATCATGGAGGCCGCCTTCGCCGGGCTGCTCGGCGGCGGGGTCGCCTGCATCATGCTGCTGGTCGGCCGGTACTTCATGATTGACCATGGCCTGGCGCTCTCCCAGAAGATGCAGTTGGTCAACTTCATCGGCTGGGACGCGGTGCTCACCAAGCTCCCGCTGGTGCTCGCGATCGGCCTTCTGATGCCCGCCGTTGCGGCTTTCATCGCATTGCGCAAGTACCTCAAGGTGTGACAAGCACCCCGGGCGTCGTGCGGTCAACGGCCGTACGGCGCCCTTCGCTTGTCCTAGAGTGTTCGCCATGCCGGGCCCGGAGTTCAGCCCTCGGCCCCGCCGCATGCGCCGCGGGGCGGCCCTGACATTGGTCTTCGCAAGCGTTCTCGCCACCGCGGCCGCCACCAACGCGCTGCCGCGCGACAAGAACGATCCGCCCCTCTCCGCCCGTTCCGCCGCCGCGACCGTCGACCGCGACGACGTCGCCCGCGCCGCTGCCGAGGCGATGGCCGACGGCAAGTCCGGTACGCAAGCGGCCGAGGACGTCGTCAGCCGCAGCGGGGACCGCTGGGGCGCGGTGTACGACAAGAGCGAGTACGAGGAGTTCCAGCAGGCCCTCGACGGTGAGTACACGGGTGTGGGCCTGTGGGCGCGCCGGGCCGGGGACGGGCGGGTCGAGGTCGCCAGGGTCCAGCCCGGCGGCCCCGCCGCCAAGGCGGGCATCGTGGCCGGCGACCGGCTCCGTACGATCGACGGCCTCACGGTCGACGAGCGTCCCGTCACCGAGGTCGTGGCGCTGCTGCGCGGCGGCGACCGTACGAGGGTCACGCTGGGCCTGGAACGCGACGGCCGGGCCTGGACCGAGAGGCTGCTGCGCACCACGCTGACCACCGAGGCGGTCACCGTCCGGCAGCTGGCCGGCGGCGCCGTCATGATCAAGATCGCCTCCTTCACCAAGGGCTCGGGGACGCAGGTGCGGGACGCGGTCCGGGAAGCGCCCGCGGGCACCGGCGTCCTGCTCGATCTGCGCGGCAACGCGGGCGGCCTGGTCGCCGAGGCCGTCGCCGCCGCCTCCGCCTTCCTGGACGGCGGTCTGGTCGCCACGTACGACATACGGGGCGAGCAGCGCGCGCTGTACGCGACGCCGGGTGGGGACACCGAGAGACCCGTCGTCGCCCTCGTGGACGGCGGCACAATGAGCGCCGCCGAACTGGTCACCGGGGCGCTGCAGGACCGTGGCCGGGCGATCACCGTCGGTTCGCGCACTTTCGGCAAGGGCTCGGTCCAGATGCCCAGCAAGCTGCCCGACGGCTCGGTAGCCGAGCTGACCGTCGGCCACTACCGCACTCCGGCCGGTCACAGCGTCGACGGCCGGGGCATCACCCCGGACCTCACGGCGAGCGAGAGGGCCGAGGAACGGGCCCAGACAGTATTGAGTGGCCTCGGGGGCGGGTCTTAGTGCGAAAATGACCGCACTATGGCTAAGGAAACAGGGCGCAAGCTGATCGCGCAGAACAAGAAGGCGCGGCACGACTACCAGATCCTCGACACCTATGAGTGCGGTCTCGTGCTGACGGGCACCGAGGTGAAGTCGCTGCGTCAGGGACGGGCCTCGCTGGTGGACGGCTTCGTCCAGATCGACGACCACGAAGCGTGGCTGCACAACGTCCACGTGCCGGAGTACACCCAGGGGACGTGGACCAACCACAGCGCGCGGCGCAAGCGGAAGCTGCTGATGCACCGCGCGGAGATCGACAAGCTCGAGTCGAAGTCGCAGGAGACGGGGCACACGATCGTGCCCCTGGTGCTGTACTTCAAGGACGGCCGGGCGAAGGTCGAGATCGCGCTGGCGAAGGGCAAGAAGGAGTACGACAAGCGACAGACGCTGCGGGAGAAGCAGGACCGGCGGGAGACGGACCGCGTGATCTCGGCGGCGAAGCGGCGGCAGCGGGCCTGAAGCCCGACGCCTGAAGCCCGACGCCTGACACCTGACCCGACGCCTGACACCTGGCCGGACGGAATATGGTGGCACCGTCGTGCGTCGGTCACGTACGATGGCATCTGCACCTCACAGCGGGTGCATGCATTGAAAACTCAACATGGGGATGATCGGTTTCGACAGCGGATGTCGAAGCAGGGGAAGCGAGCCGAGGAAGCGGCAATGATCTCGTTAACCATATGTCGCAACCAATAATCGCCACTTCCAAGAGCGATTCCCGCGCCTTCGCGCTCGCTGCCTAATTAGCAGCTAGCGAAGGCCTTCGGGTGTCAGCCCGGGGCTGTTCCCGACCCGGATCCTGGCATCAGCTAGGGAACTAAACCTCTAAGCCCGGTCACGGGGCATAGAGGGAAACCAAACAGTGACTGAGCCCGTCGGAGACTTGTTCGCGTGATCTCCGGGGCTGAGAAAATCGCAGCGAACTGCGCTCGGAGAAGCCCTGATTCCGCACCGTTGGACGCGGGTTCGATTCCCGCCATCTCCACTCATCCCATGTGAGGCGAAGGCCCGGCTGTCACGACAGCCGGGCCTTTGTCGTGCCTGCCACCGCGAGGGCCACGACCAGGGCCAGCGCCGCCGCCACCACCGGGACGGCGTAGCCGTGCGCCGCGCCCAGGTGCTCCACCGTCCAGCCGGCGGTCGCCGAGCCGGCCGCGATGCCGCCGAGGATCGCGGTGACGGCGAGTGTCATGCCCTCGTTCAGGCTGCTCTGCGGGGTCAGCCGCTGGACCAGGGTCATCCCGGTCACCATCGTCGGTGCGGTCGCCGCGCCCGCCAGCAGCAGGGCGGCGGCGAGGAGGGCCGCCGAGCCCGTGCCGGCGGCGAGCAGCGGCAGGGTCATCAGGGCCGTCATGGCGGCGAGACAGGCGGCCAGCCGGCCGGACAGGCCGCGGGCGGGCCGCATCGCCCCGTACAGCAGGCCCGCTGTGCCCGACCCGGCGGCCTGCAGCGCGAGCAGCAGCCCCGCCCCGGGGCCGGTCAGATACGCGAGCGTTGTGACCTCCAGCGCGCCGAAGACCGCGCCGGTGGCGAGGAAGACGGCGAGCAGCGGCGCCATCCCGGCCGTACGCAGCGGGGAGCGTGTCCCGGCCGGGCGGGGCGTGACCGGCGGCTCGGTGGAGCGCTGGGCTGCGAAGATCAGTACGCCGGTCACCATCAGGACCGCGCCCGTGAGCGTGCCCGCCTCCGGGAAGAGCGCGGCGCACAGGAACGCCGCGAGCACCGGCCCGAGCATGAAGCACAGCTCGTCGGCGGCCTGCTCGAAGGAGTTCGCGGTGTGCAGCGTTGCCTGGTCCCCGCGGTGGATGTGGGCCCAGCGGGCGCGGGACATGCCGCCGGTGTTGGGGGTGGTGGCGGTCGCGGCGTACGCGGCGAAGAGCGTCCAGTCGGGCGCGTCGTAATGCACGCAGAGCAGGAGGGCCAGCGAGCCGAGCGCGGCGAGCGCGGTGGCGGGCACGGCGATACGGGCCTGCCCGTGCCGGTCCACCAGCCGCGCGGTCCATGGCGCGACCAGCGCGGTGACGGCGAGCCCGGTCGCGGTGACGGCTCCGGCGAGGGCATACGAGCCGCGTGATCCGGCGATCATGATGACGGCGCTGACGCTGAACATTCCCATGGGGAGGCGGGCGAGGAGATTGCCCGCGGTGAAGGCGGGGGCGCCGGGGGGCGCGAAGAGTTGCCGGTAGGGGGCGAGGGGTCCGGCCTTGCGGGTCATTCCCCCGCCCCTGGGGCTCCGCCCCAGAACCGGCTCCTCAATCTCCCCCAGGCTTCGCCCGGGGGGACCCCCGGGCTTGATTTCCGCTTCAAGCCTCGCCGGCGATTGAGGCGTGGGGGTCCCCCCACGCCCGCAGGCGTAGGGGGTGGGGGCACCTCCCATGCCCGAAGGGCTATGGGGGAGGTCCGGGGCGGGGCCCCGGTTACGGGATGGGGCGGGGTGGGGAACAGACCCGCCGCAGGCGTCGGCGGGAGGGCTGGCTGAATGCGGCATGGACCAACCCTCGCCACGGGGCCCTCAGGCGGTCCAACACCTGCTCGGACACCATTGACGCACTCGTGTTGTAAGTTCGGCGGCGTGCCCCGAGACATGGACCCCCGGCTCCTCCGCGCCTTCGTCGCCGTCGCCGGCGAGCTGCACTTCACCCGTGCCGCCGCCCGCCTGTACATCGCGCAGCAGGCCCTCAGCCGCGATATCCGGCGCCTCGAGCGCGAGTTGGGCGCCGACCTGTTCGTACGGACCACCCGGCAGGTGACGCTCACGGCCGACGGCGAGCGGCTGCTGCCTTACGCCCGGCGGGTGCTGGCGGCCCAGGACGATCTGCTGGCGGCCGCCGCGGGGGCCTCACGGCCGCTGCTCGTCGATCTCAACAGCGAGGGCATGGCATCGGGCCGGGTACTGGCGCGGGCGCGGGAGCTCGCCCCCGAGTGCGAGCTGATGGCCCGCTTCGAGAGCGGGCTGACCGGCGCCGCCGCCGAGATCGTCGCCGGGCGGCTCGACGTCTCCTTCGGGCGCTTCGCCGGGCTCGAGCCCTCCGTACGGGCGCTCCTGTCCCATCAGCCCGTACGGTACGAGCCGATGGCCGTCCTGCTGCCGCACGACCACCCGCTCGCCGGACGGGCGCGCATCCCGCTGGACGCGCTCGCGGGTGAGAGCGTGTACGCGGGGGCGGGCAATCCGCGGACCCTGGAGTGGACGGATCTGGCGCGTCGGCTCTTCGCCGGGCGGGGGATTCACATCGCGCCGCCCGCGCCGGTGGCCATCGGCGTCGAGGAGTTCCGGCGGGTGATGGCGAAGACCCGCAACCCGGTCCTGGCGGTCGTCGATTTTCCGGCTATGCCCGACACCGTGCTGCGCCCGGTCATCGATCCCGTACCGCTGTCGCCGCTGTCGATGGTGTGGCGCAAGGGGCTCCGTCACCCGGGCGTCGACGCGCTGCGGACGGCCGCCGCGCGACTGGCCGCGGAGGAGGGCTGGCTGGACCGTGATCCCGCCCACTGGCTGCCTGAGGACGACATGGCGCTGATGAGCGACCCCCGCCCGCCGACGGGTGACGCCCGGCCCGTGGCGGGTGACCCCCGGCCCGTGGCGGGTGACCCCCGGCCCCTGGCGGGTGACCCCCGGCTGCTGACGGGTGACGCCCAGCCCCTGACGGGTGACGCCCAGCGGCTCACAGACGCATCGGCCGCCGGGTGAGAGCAAGGTTTCGCGCCGGTCACCTCGGGCCACCGGGGGCGAAACGCGCCGCTCCTAGCGTCACTCCCACGACCCGACACCCGTGGAGGCTTGTGATGGCTGGCCGATGGATCGAACATTGGGACCCTGAGGACGAGGCTTTCTGGGAGGCCCGGGGAGAGCGGATTGCGCGACGCAATCTGGTCTTCTCCATCCTCTCCGAGCACATCGGGTTCTCGATCTGGACCTTGTGGTCCGTCCTGGTCCTGTTCATGGGACCGGAGTACGGGATCGACCCGGCCGGGAAGTTCTTCCTGGTGGCCATGGCGACGCTGGTCGGCGCCTTCATCCGGGTCCCGTACACCTTCGCCGTCGCCCGCTTCGGCGGCCGCAACTGGACGATAGTCGCGGCGTCGATGCTGCTCCTGCCGACGACCGCCGCCTTCGTGGTGATGGAGCCCGGGACCTCGTACACCACCTTCATGCTGGTCGCGATGCTCACCGGCGTGGGCGGCGGCAACTTCGCCTCCTCGATGACCAACATCAACTCCTTCTTCCCGCTGCGTAAGAAGGGCTGGGCGCTCGGACTGAACGCGGGCGGCGGCAACATCGGAGTGCCCGTCGTGCAGCTGGTCGGGCTCGCGGTCATCGGCGCGGCCGGCGGACCGCGCATGCTGCTCGGGATCTACCTCCCCTTCATCGCCGTCTCCGCGATCTGCGCCGCGCTCTTCATGGACAACCTCGCCCCGGTCAAGAACGACACCGGGGCCTCGAAGGACGCCGTGCGCGATCCGCACACCTGGATCATGTCCTTCCTCTACATCGGCACCTTCGGGTCGTTCATCGGCTACAGCTTCGCCTTCGGTCTGGTCCTCCAGACGCAGTTCGGGCGTACGCCGCTGCAGGCCGCGTCCATCACCTTCATCGGCCCGCTGCTCGGCTCGCTGATCCGGCCGGTCGGCGGACGGCTCGCCGACCGCTACGGCGGCGCGCGCATCACCCTGTGGAACTTCCTCGGGATGGGGGCGGCCACCGGGATCGTCGTCATCGCCTCGGTCCAGGAGTCGCTGGCGCTCTTCACCACGGCGTTCATCGTGCTCTTCGTGCTGACCGGGGTCGGCAACGGTTCCACGTACAAGATGATCCCGGGCATCTTCCAGGCGAAAGCGGTCGCAAAGGGCATGACCGGCGATGCGGCGGCCGCGTACGGGCGGCGGCTGTCCGGCGCGTCCATGGGGCTGATCGGCGCAGTGGGCGCGCTCGGCGGACTCGGCATCAACCTCGCCTTCCGCCAGTCCTTCCTGACCGCGGGCACCGGCACCTCCGCCTTCGTCGCCTTCCTCGCCTTCTACGCGGCCTGTTTCACGGTCACTTGGGCGGTATACCTTCGCCGGCCCGCCACCGCGGCAACGCCGGTTGCGGAGGCGAAGCCGCAACTCAGCTACGCAGAGGTGTAACACCGGCGAAATCCAGGCGAACCGAGCCTGTCACGCTTGCTTGACAGGCTCGGTCGTCCCATCCGCATACGTGGGGACGACAGCCATGCACGACCAACAGCTGCCCGGGCCGCTCGCCGGATTCACCGTCGGCGTCACCGCGGCACGGCGCGCCGACGAGCTCGGCGCGCTGCTCGGCCGACGCGGCGCCGCCGTGGTCCACGCTCCCGCACTGCGTATCGTCCCGCTCGCAGACGACGCCGAACTCCTCGCCGCCACCAAGGAGTTGATCGACCACCGGCCCGATGTGGTGGTCGCCACCACCGCGATCGGCTTCCGCGGCTGGGTGGAGGCCGCCGACGGCTGGGGGTACGGCGAGGAGCTGCTGGCCCGGCTGCGCGGCGTGGAGCTGCTGGCCCGCGGGCCGAAGGTGAAGGGCGCGATCCGCGCCGCCGGGCTGACCGAGGAGTGGTCCCCGCCGTCCGAATCGATGGCCGAAGTGCTCGACCGGCTGCTCACCCAGGGTGTCGCGGGCCGCCGGATCGCGCTTCAGCTGCACGGTGAGCCGCTGCCCGGTTTCGTCGAGTCGCTACGGGCCGGCGGGGCCGATGTCGTCGTCGTACCCGTCTACCGGTGGATGCCGCCGCAGGACCTTTCACCGCTCGACCGCATGCTTGACGCGACGGTCGCGCGCGCCCTGGACGCCCTCACCTTCACCAGCGCCCCGGCCGCCGCCTCTCTGCTCTCCCGCGCCGAGACCCGCGGACTCCTCCCCGAGCTGCTGCACGCCCTCGACCACGATGTGCTGGCCGCCTGCGTGGGTCCCGTCACCGCGCTGCCGCTGCAGGCCCACGGCATCTCCACGGTTCAGCCGGAGCGCTTCCGGCTCGGTCCGCTGGTGCAGCTGATCGGCCTTGAGCTGCCGTCCCGTGCCCGTACGCTGCCGATTGCCGGCCGCCGCGTCGAGATCCGCGGCCACGCGGTCCTGGTCGACGACGACCTGCGGCCCGTGCCGCCCGCCGGAATGGCCTTGCTGCGCGCGCTGTCCCGGCGCCCCGGCTGGGTCGTTTCCCGCTCCGACCTGCTGCGGACGCTGCCGGGCGCGGGCCGCGACGAGCACGCCGTCGAGACGGCGATGGCCCGGCTGCGCACGGCACTCGGCGCGCCCAAGCTGATCCAGACGGTCGTCAAGCGGGGCTACCGGCTGGCGCTGGACCCGGCCGCCGACACCAAGTACGCGGACGAGTGACGTATGAGTGCCGTGTGACGTACGAGAACGGCCGCGCAAGCGTCTGTCCAGGCGTCTACGGTACGCAGGATGAGCACTGATCCCGTACGTCTGGAGCCCGACGGGCCGGACGCCGCCGCCAGCCTCGCGGAGGAAGTCGCCCGGGCCCTGGTCCGCAATCGCGACCACATGCGTCCCTGGGATCCCGACCGCCCCGAGGCGTTCTTCACCCCCGAGGGGCAGGCCGCCCGGCTCGCCCCCCATCCGGCCACCAGGCGCTGGCACTTCACCGAAGGCTCGCGCGTCATCGGCGAGATCACTCTCTCCGGAATCGCCCTCGGACCGTTCTGCAGCGGGAATCTCGGCTACTGGATCGACGCCGCGTACACCGGCCGAGGGCTCGCCACGCGTGCGGTCGAGGAGGTCTGCCGGTCCGCCCGCCGGGACTTGGGCCTGCACCGCGTCCAGGCGGGCACCCTGATCGCCAACACCGCCTCCCAACGCGTTCTCGCCAAGTGCTCCTTCGAGCTGATCGGCACGGCCGCGCGCTATCTGCACATCGACGGCGCCTGGCGCGACCACCGCCTCTTCCAGCGGATCCTGCACGACGACCCCCCGACTCCCTGAAGTCCGGCGGAAGTTCACTCCTGGGGGCAAGCAACCTGGCGGGCCCCCTCTGCGGCAAGCAGTGGCCCGCGCCGAGCGCCCGGATGATGCCATTCCCGCATTACGAGGACATCGCGCCGGGCATCGCCCGCGACCAGAGCGCACGGGATGCGGCCGGACCTGGCAGGAGGGGTTCCGGCCGCACGCCCGGACAGGCACTCTGGTGGGGAGACCCGGCAGAGACCCAAGGCGGTGACATGCGCATGGCGGCAGGCGCGACGGGTGCGGCCGCGTACGACTGGAGGTTCGACTCCGGGCGGATCTGCCTCGACCTGGTGGCGACCGCGGAGGCGGCCCCCGGCGGGCCCGAGTCGCTGGACGGGCCAGGGCGGCTCGGCCTGTGGCTGGTCGGCGCAGGTCTGGTGCCCGCGGGTACCGGGCTCGCGGCCGTCGAGAGCCAGTGGGTGGGGCGCTTCGTCGAACTGCGGGACTGCGTGAGCCAGTTGGTGCGGGCTCAGATCGAAGGCCGCGGCGCCGAGTCCGCGCTGGAGCGGGTCAACGCCCTCGCCGCGGGAGCGCCGCCGGGCATCCGGGCCGTACCCGACGCGCAGGGCTCGCTCGTCCGGGCACTGAGCGCCGCGCCCGAGTGCGGGGCGCTGCTCGCCGCCGTCGCCCGCGACGCCGTGGAGCTGCTGACCGACCCGCCGGCCAGGGCGAGGCTGCGGCAGTGCGAGGGGGACAACTGCCGCCGCATCTATCTGGACACCTCCCGCGGACGGAGGCGGCGCTGGTGCTCCAGCGAGGTGTGCGGGAACCGCGAGCGGGTCGCCAGACACCGGCGCAGGGCCGCCGTGGCGAGGGCCTGAGACCGGCGCGGACCCTTCCTCGAAAGATCTTGAAACTTTTTCGGCGGGACGTTGAGTGATGCGTCTGCGGCCCCCGTAGTGATGGGGGAGAAGCAGTCAGCCAAAATCAGGGTCTCGACCGGGAGGTTCAGGTGCGCAAGGATGCCGCCGTGGCCGATGACCGTCCGCAAAGGGCCCGCCATCGAAGCGAGAAGCCACGCAACGACTCCTCAGCACCTGACGAGGAGCTCATGCGCGCGCTGTATCGCGAACATGCGGGACCTTTGCTTGCCTATGTACTCCGCCTCGTCGCCGGCGACCGCCAGCGAGCCGAGGACGTGGTGCAGGAGACGCTCATCCGTGCCTGGAAGAACGCCGGTCAGCTCAACCGAGCCACCGGCTCTGTCCGACCCTGGCTGGTGACGGTTGCACGCCGCATCGTCATCGACGGTCACCGCAGCCGGCAGGCCCGGCCGCAGGAGGTCGACCCGTCGCCGCTGGAGGTCATGCCCGCGGAGGACGAGATCGACAAGGCGTTGTGGCTGATGACGCTCTCAGATGCGCTCGATGATTTGACGCCCGCGCACCGGGAAGTCCTAGTCGAGACGTATTTCAAGGGGCGCACGGTCAATGAGGCGGCCGAGACGCTCGGCATACCCAGTGGGACGGTGCGGTCCCGGGTGTTCTACGCACTCCGTTCCATGAAGCTCGCTCTGGAGGAGAGGGGGGTCACGGCATGACCATGTATGAGCAGGAGTCCGTACACGATGCTGTCGGCGCGTATGTGCTCGGCATTCTGGACGACGCAGACGCCTCCGCCTTCGAGGCGCATCTGGCGGGCTGCGACATTTGCGCCGCCCACCTCGAGGAGTTCTCCGGGATGGAGCCGATGCTGGCCATGCTGGCGGAGGCCCCGATGCCGGCGCAGCAGCCGAATGTGCTGAACATGCCCGGCATGCGGTTCACGCCCGACGTCCCGCCGCCGCGCTCGGTCCCCGTGGTGCCCACCGCGCCCAGCCCGAAGCTGCTGGGCGGACTGCTCGACGAGGTCGCCGTCAAGCGCGCGGCCAAGCGCCGGCGCGGCATGTACATGATCGCGGCCGCCGCGGCCCTGATCATCGGCGGTCCCGCCGTCGCGGTCGTGGTCACGGCGGACGACTCCGGCACCAACGAGGCGATCGCCGATCCGCACCCGACCAGTCCCGCCGAGGACGCCTTCTTCAACCACATGGAGGAGAAGGTGCAGGCCACGGACGCGACCACCAAGGTCAGCGCCACCGTCGGCCTGGAGAAGAAGGGCTGGGGCACCCACACCGTTCTCGAACTGAAGAACGTCAAGGGCCCGCTCAAGTGCAATCTGATCGCCGTCTCCAAGAGCGGCGAGGAAGAGGTCGTGACCTCCTGGGCCGTCCCGAAGTGGGGCTACGGCATCGTGGACGGCCCGACCAAGGCGTCCAAGAACCCGCTCTACGTCCACGGCGGAGCGGCGATGGACCGGAACGATATCGACCACTTCGAGGTCCGCACCTTCGATGGCGACCGACTGGTGGAGGTCGAAGCCTGACAGATTCGCCCCCTTCGCGTACGGTTGACGGCTGCCCAGTGCACGTCAGAAGGGGGCCTCGGTGGCCGCGCAGGATGCCGCTGTCGAAACCGCTGATCCCGGTCTCGATTCCGTACGAGACCGCGAGATCGGTATCGAGCAGGAACATCTGAACCAGGTGTACCGCCGCCTCGAGGAGAAGATCCACGAGGCGGAGTTCCTCATGCACGATGCCGCCAAACGCGGGCAGGTCGGCACGCCGGGCGCCCTCGCCGAGCGGGACGCCCAGGTCTTCCGGGCGGGCGTGCACCTCAACCGGCTGAACAACGAGTTCGAGGACTTCCTGTTCGGGCGGATCGACCTGCTGCACGGCAAGGACGGCAAGAGGGGCCCGGACGGCGCGTACACCTCGGTCGAGCCCGCCGACGGCGCCGTACGGGCGGACAACACGGCCGACATCGGGGAGACCCTGCACATCGGCCGTATCGGAGTCCTCGACGCCGACTACTCGCCCCTGGTCATCGACTGGCGCGCCCCGGCCGCCGCGCCCTTCTACCGCTCGACCCCGGTCGATCCGGGCCGGGTGGTACGCCGCCGGGTGATCCGCTCCAAGGGCCGCAAGGTCCTCGGCGTCGAGGACGACCTGATGCGCCCGGAGCTGGTCGCCACGCTGGACGGGGCCGAGCTCCCGGTCATCGGGGACGGCGCGCTGATGGCGGCGCTCGGGCAGGCCCGCAGCCACACCATGCGGGACATCGTCGCCTCCATCCAGGCGGAGCAGGACCTGGTGATCCGGGCCCCCGCCGCGTCCGTCACCTATGTGGAGGGCGGGCCGGGCACCGGCAAGACCGCGGTGGCCCTGCACCGGGCGGCGTATCTGCTCTACCAGGACCGCCGGCGGTACGCGGGCGGCATCCTGATCGTCTCGCCGACCCCGCTGCTCGTCTCGTACACCGAGGGCGTGCTGCCCTCGCTGGGCGAGGAGGGGCAGGTCGCGATCCGCGCGGTCGGCAATCTGGTGGACGGCGTGGAGGCCACGGCGTACGACGAGCCTGCCGTGGCCCGCGTCAAGGGCTCTTCGCGCATGCTGAAGGTGCTCCGCAAGGTCGCGCGGGGCGCGCTGGAGCTGGGGGACAGCCCGGACCGGCTGCGCGTCGTCGCGTTCGGGCGGCGCATCGAGTTGGAGGCCGACGAGCTCCAGCGCATCCGCCACAACGTTCTCGGCGGCACCGCGCCGGTCAATCTGATGCGCCCGCGCGCCCGCAGGCTGCTGCTCGACGCCCTGTACGCCAAGTCGGGCGCAGGGACCAGGCACACGGACCCGGAGCTCGCCGCCGAGCTGCGGTCCTCCTTCGACGAGGACGTGGCCACCGAGGACGCCTTCATCGGCTTCCTGGACGCCTGGTGGCCCGAGCTCACCCCCCGACGGGTGCTCACCGCGATGGCCGACGAGAGGCAGCTCGGCCGCTGGGCCCGCCGGATCCTCAATCCCGGCGAGGTGCGCCGCCTGGCCCGCTCACTGCGCCGCGAGGCCCTGTCCGTACACGATGTGGCGCTCCTCGACGAACTGCAGACGCTGCTCGGCACCCCGGCCCGCCCCAGGCGCAGACGCGAACTCGATCCGCTGGACCAGCTCACCGGTCTGGAGGAGCTGATGCCGCAGCGCGAGGAGACCCAGCGAGAACGGGCCGAGCGGCTGGCGCAGGAACGTACCGAGTACGCGCATGTCATCGTCGACGAGGCGCAGGACCTGACCCCCATGCAGTGGCGGATGGTCGGCCGCCGCGGCCGGCACGCCACCTGGACGGTCGTCGGCGACCCGGCGCAGTCGTCCTGGTCGTCCCCGGACGAGGCGGCCGAGGCCCGCGACGAGGCACTCGGCTCCCGCCCGCGCCGTCGTTTCCGGCTCACAGTCAACTACCGGAACCCGGCTGAGATCGCCGAGCTCGCGGCCAAGGTGCTGGCGCTCGCCATGCCGGGCATGGAGTCCCCGTCCGCGGTCCGCTCCACGGGCGTGCAGCCGCACTTCGCGGTCGTACGGGACGGGAATCCGGCCCAGACCGTACGAGCTGAGGCCCAGCGCCTGCTTGACCGGGTCGACGGCACGGTCGGCGTGGTCGTCGCGATGAACCGGCGCGAGCAGGCGGCGCGTTGGCTGGCCGGGCTCGGTGATCGCGTGGTCGCGCTCGGCTCGCTCGAGGCGAAGGGCCTGGAGTACGACGCGACGGTCGTCGTCTCGCCCGCGGAGATCGCGGACGAGTCCCCGGCCGGGCTGCGGGTGCTGTACGTGGCGCTGACCCGGGCGACCCAGCAGTTGACGGTGATCTCGGACCGCCGCGACGAGCCGGACACGAAGGGTGTGCCGGACCTGCTGCGGGACTGATGGGGAGTCACCCGCGTTGCGTGAATCACTTACCGGGGTTGGGGGTCCGGGGGCGTCCCAAGGGAAAAGCACAGTGTTAGCCTGGTTGTGGCACCGGCTCGATCCAAGCCCCCGGGCCCAACCTTCGTCGCTACGAGCGACCACTTGCCGCGAGGCGAGCATGGCGGGTCGGTGCCACCTATTCGTCAGAGGCAGGTCCGTGTCACCGCGAGGTGACGCGGACCTGTTTCGTTGGGTGCTTCCGCCGGAACGACCGCCTCTCGTATGGTGGAAAATGCTTTCCGAAAACAAAACGACCACTATTACCTGCTACCCGCAGGTAGGTGCGAACATCGGAGAGCGTCGCCGGGCACCAGCCGCGGCCGCATGGCAATGAAGCTAGCGAAAGCAGAGGAACCCGGTCATGGCAACGGCGCCCAGCGTCTCGTACTCGATGACGGTCCGGCTGGAGGTCCCCGCGAGCGGTACCGCGGTCTCCGAGCTCACCACGGCCGTGGAGTCCTCCGGCGGCTCTGTGATCGGCCTGGACGTGACCGCTTCCGGCCACGAGAAGCTGCGGATCGACGTCACCATCGCAGCGACCTCCACCACCCACGCCGACGAGATCGTCGAGGAACTGCGCAAGATCGAGGGCGTCGTCCTCGGCAAGGTCTCCGACCGTACGTTCCTGATGCACCTCGGCGGCAAGATCGAGATGCAGTCCAAGCACCCCATCCGCAACCGTGACGATCTCTCGATGATCTACACCCCGGGCGTCGCGCGGGTCTGCATGGCCATCGCCGAGAACCCCGAGGACGCCCGCCGCCTCACCATCAAGCGCAACTCCGTCGCGGTGGTGACCGACGGCTCCGCCGTGCTCGGCCTCGGCAACATCGGCCCGATGGCCGCGCTCCCGGTGATGGAGGGCAAGGCGGCCCTCTTCAAGCGGTTCGCCGGCATCGACGCCTGGCCGCTGTGCCTGGACACCCAGGACACCGACGAGATCGTCGCGATCGTCAAGGCGATCGCCCCCGGCTTCGCGGGCATCAACCTCGAGGACATCTCGGCGCCCCGCTGCTTCGAGATCGAGGCGCGGCTGCGCGAGGCGCTGGACATCCCGGTCTTCCACGACGACCAGCACGGCACCGCGATCGTCGTCCTCGCCTCGCTGACCAACGCGCTGCGTGTGGTCGGCAAGGCGATCGGTGACGTACGGGTCGTCATGTCCGGCGCGGGCGCCGCCGGTACCGCCATCCTGAAACTGCTGATCGCAGCGGGTGTCAAGCACGCTGTCGTGGCCGACATCCACGGCGTGGTGCACGCCGTCCGCGCGGACCTGGTGGACGCGGAGCCCGAGTCGCCGCTGCGCTGGATCGCCGACAACACCAACCCCGAGGGCGTCACCGGCACGCTCAGGGAAGCGGTCGTCGGCGCGGATGTATTCATCGGAGTTTCCGCCCCGAACGTGCTGGGGGCGGCGGACGTCGCGGCTATGGCCGACGGCGCAATCGTGTTCGCGCTCGCGAACCCCGACCCGGAGGTCGACCCGGCAATCGCCCGTCAGACGGCGGCAGTTGTGGCTACGGGTCGCTCCGACTTCCCCAACCAGATCAACAATGTGCTGGTCTTCCCGGGCGTCTTCCGCGGCCTGCTGGACGCACAGTCCCGCACGGTCAACACGGAGATGATGCTCGCGGCGGCGGCCGCGCTCGCGGACGTCGTCACCGAGGACGAACTCAACCCGAACTACATCATCCCGTCCGTCTTCAACGACAAGGTCGCCGGAGCGGTCGCGGGAGCTGTCCGCACCGCCGCGAAGGCGGCCGGAGCGGCTGTGACGGGCCACACGTCGGCGTGACGCCCGGCGCGTCGCGAGTCGCGGCTCCGCGACTGCCGCTCTAGGGTGGCGGACCATGAGCCCCGCGGCTCGCGGCTCCAAGGAGTCTCCACCGAGTGGACGGAACGTCACCACGACGAGGCCGTGGCGCTTTTCGTGTGACTCCGGAGGGTGCCGGATTGGCTTTCCCGCCGCTGGTGGGGGCAGGATGCGTATTCGGGCGCGAGGGTCTGACAGCAGACCCGGGTCCGGGGACTGTCCGAGGGCCCTGGCAGCATCGGCTTCGATCTCACGCCTCACAGGCAAGAAGAACACGGGAGTAACAACATGAACCGCAGTGAGCTGGTGGCCGCGCTGGCCGACCGCGCCGAGGTGACCCGCAAGGACGCCGACGCCGTGCTGGCCGCTCTCGCCGAGACCGTCGGCGAGGTCGTCGCCAAGGGCGACGAGAAGGTCACGATCCCCGGCTTCCTGACTTTCGAGCGCACCCACCGTGCCGCTCGCACCGCTCGTAACCCGCAGACCGGCGACCCGATCCAGATCCCGGCCGGCTACAGCGTGAAGGTCTCCGCGGGCTCCAAGCTCAAGGAAGCCGCCAAGGGCAAGTAAGCAGCCCAGGGCAAGCAAGCAGCCCAGGCAAGCCAGAGGGCGGCCATCCCTGCCGGGGTGGCCGCCCTTCGGCGTGTGTGGCCGGGGCCGTGCCCCGGCCGAGTGTGGCCGGGGCTGCGCCCCCGGGGGTCAGACGAGCCTGCCGCCCGGCAGCTCCACCTTCGCGCCCAGCTTCTCGAGCTTCTCCATGAAGTTCTCGTAGCCGCGGTTGATCAGGTCGATGCCGTGCACCCTGGACGTCCCCTGCGCCGCGAGCGCCGCGATCAGGTACGAGAAGCCGCCGCGCAGGTCCGGGATGACCAGATCCGCGCCCTGGAGCTTCGTCGGGCCCGACACGACGGCCGAGTGCAGGAAGTTGCGCTGGCCGAAGCGGCAGTCCGAGCCGCCCAGGCACTCGCGGTACAGCTGGATGTGCGCGCCCATCTGGTTGAGCGCGGACGTGAAGCCGAGCCGCGACTCGTACACCGTCTCGTGGACGATGGACAGGCCGGCCGCCTGGGTCAGGGCCACCACCAGCGGCTGCTGCCAGTCGGTCTGGAAACCGGGGTGCACGTCCGTCTCCAGGGCGATCGCGTTGAGCGAGCCACCCGGGTGCCAGAAGCGGATGCCCTCGTCGTCGATCTCGAACGCGCCACCCACCTTCCGGTAGGTGTTGAGGAACGTCATCATCGAGCGCTGCTGCGCGCCGCGCACATAGATGTTGCCCTCGGTCGCCAGCGCCGCCGACGCCCAGGACGCCGCCTCCAGGCGGTCCGGGATCGCCCGGTGGGTGTAGCCGCCGAGCTTGTCGACACCGGTGATCCGGATCGTCCGGTCGGTGTCCATGGAGATGATCGCGCCCATCTTCTGCAGTACGCAGATGAGGTCCTCGATCTCCGGCTCCACCGCCGCGTTCGACAGCTCGGTGACGCCCTCCGCCAGCACCGCCGTCAGCAGCACCTGCTCGGTCGAGCCGACCGACGGGTACGGCAGCCGGATCTTGCAGCCGCGCAGCCGCTGCGGGGCCTCCAGATACTGGCCGTCGGCCCGCTTCTCGATCGTCGCGCCGAACTGGCGCAGCACCTCGAAGTGGAAGTCGATGGGCCGGCCGCCGATGTCGCAGCCGCCCAGACCCGGAATGAAGGCGTGGCCGAGCCGGTGCAGCAGCGGGCCGCAGAAGAGGATCGGGATGCGCGAAGAGCCAGCGTGCGCATCGATGTCCGCGACGTTCGCGCTCTCGACGTGCGACGGGTCGAGTACCAGCTCACCCGGCTCGTCACCGGGCCGGACCGTCACACCGTGCAGCTGCAGCAATCCGCGTACGACGCGCACATCACGGATGTCGGGCACGTTGCGCAGTCGGCTCGGCTCGCTGCCCAGAAGAGCTGCGACCATCGCTTTTGGCACGAGGTTCTTCGCGCCGCGGACGCGGATCTCGCCCTCCAGCGGGGTTCCGCCGTGGACAAGCAGTACATCGTCTGTGCCGGTCATGAATCTCGCGTTCCGGAGGGTCCCCCCAGCGGAGCGAGGGGGAGGCGGGCAGGGGGCCAGTGCAAAGGGTAAGGGGCGTCCACCCCTGTCCCGTAAGGCCAAGGACCCTCCATGGGCGTAATGAATTGGGCACAACACGCTGGGTTGCCGCGATCTCGCGGAGAGTGACCGCCCCAGGCCTGCGCACCGCCCGCTCCTGTCGCGTCCTGAGCTGCGCTCGCTCACACTCAGCCGCCCGCTCCCCGCAGAGGGCGAAGATGCGAGATCATGTCTCGCATGACCGAGGTGTCCTCGCTCACAGGGCGGCTGCTCGTCGCCTCCCCCGCCCTTGCGGACCCGAACTTCGACCGGGCGGTGGTTCTGCTGCTCGACCACGACGACGAGGGCTCGCTCGGCGTGGTCCTCAACCGGCCCACCCCGGTGGTCGTCGGCGACATCCTGGAGTCCTGGGCCGCGCTGACGGGCGAGCCGGGCGTGGTGTTCCAGGGCGGCCCGGTCTCCCTCGACTCGGCGCTGGGCGTCGCCGTCATACCGGGCGACGAGGGGCCGCTCGGCTGGCGGCGGGTGTACGGCGCGATCGGTCTGGTCGATCTGGAGGCCCCGCCGGAGCTGCTCGGCGCGGCGCTCGGATCGCTGCGGATCTTCGCGGGGTACGCCGGATGGGGCCCAGGTCAGCTGGAGGACGAACTGAACGAGGGCGCGTGGTACGTCGTCGAGTCCGAGCCGGGCGACGTGTCGTCGCCGCGTCCGGAGAGCCTGTGGCGGGCGGTGCTGCGACGGCAGCGCAACGAGCTCGCCATGTTCGCGACGTACCCGGACGACCCTTCGCTGAACTGAGCGGCGCGGCCTTCAGTACCCTTGGCAGTTATGAGCACTCTTGAGCCCGAGCGCGGGACAGGCACGGGGACCCTCGTAGAGCCGACACCACAGACGTCGCACGGCGACGGCGACCACGAGCGCTTCGCCCATTACGTCCAGAAGGACAAGATCATGGCGAGTGCCCTCGACGGCACTCCCGTGGTGGCACTGTGCGGGAAGGTCTGGGTACCGGGGCGCGACCCCAAGAAGTACCCGGTCTGTCCGATGTGCAAGGAGATCTACGAGTCCATGAGCACCGGCGGCGACAAGGACAAGAGCGGCAAGGACAAGAAGTAGTCCTTCCGCGGGGGACGGCCCCCGGGACGCGCATTCACGCGCGCCCCGGGGGCCGTTTGCGTTGCACGGGGTGCGTCTGCCGGTCACAGAGTGGTTGAGACCTCTTGTCCGGATGTTGGCGCGCCCTTAGCCTCCTGCGTGTTGTGCAGAACGAAACGCCCGTTGCGCATGCTGCAACGCCTATTCGTAGGGGAACCACGCATGAAGCTCATCGCCCGAATTGCCGCCCCGTCCGCGGCACTTGTGCTGGCGGGCCTCACCGCCACCGCCTGCGCCCCCCAGACCTCCGACAACAGCGCCAAAGGGGACGACAAGAGCGGCACCCTGCGCGTCTGGCTCTTCCAGGAGGTCAACAACAAGCCCAAGGAGCAGGTCGTCGACGCCGCAGTCGCCGCGTTCCGCAAGGCGAACAAGGGCGCCGAGGTCGAGGTCGAGTACATACCGGTCGAGACCCGCGCACAGCGGATCAAGGCCGCCTTCAACGACCCGAAGAGCGCGCCGGATCTGATCGAGTACGGCAACACCGACACCGCCGGCTACGTCAAGGACGGCGGACTCGCCGACGTCGGTGAGGAGTTCACCGCCTGGGCCGAGGCCAAGGACACCGACCCGACGGCCAGGCAGTCGGTCACGGTCGACGGCAAGATCTACGGCGCCCCGCTCTTCGTCGGCGTACGCGCGCTGTACTACCGCACCGACGTCTTCAAGGAGCTGGGGATCGCGGCCCCCAAGAGCCAGGACGAGCTGATCGCCACCGCCAAGAAGATCCACAAGGCGAAGCCGGAGCTGTACGGGCTCGCGGTCGGCGGCGCGTACACCTACGGCGCGATGCCTTTCATCTGGGCGCAGGGCGGCGAACTGGCGCAGGAGAGCGGCGGTTCGTACAAGGCGGCCATCGACAGCCCGGCCGCGCAGAAGGGCATCACGGCGTACACCTCGCTCTTCGGCGACGACAACTGCCCGGCCGCGAAGTGCGCGTCGATGGGCGGCAACGCGACGGTGACGGCCTTCGCCTCCGGCAAGGCGGCGATGGCGATCGGCGGCGACTTCAGCCACCAGGCGGTGGAGGCGGGCGCGGTGAAGGGCAAGTACGCGGTGGTGCCGCTGCCGGGCAGCAAGGCGGGCTCGATCGCGCCGGCCTTCGCGGGCGGCAACAACATCGGCGTACTGAAGAGCAGTTCGCACCGCACGCTGGCGGTTGACCTGATGAAGCAGTTCACCGGCAAGGAGACACAGCGCAAGCTCTTCGACGCGATGGGGTTCCTACCGACGTACACGGATGTGCGGGCGGAGGTCGCGAAGAAGGAGCCGTTCGTCGAGCCGTTCGTACGGACGCTGGGCGCGGGCGCGAAGTTCGTGCCGGCCTCGCCGGGCTGGGGCCAGATCGACGCGTCGCTGGTGCTGCCGACGATGTTCCAGGAGATCGTCAGCGGCAAGAAGGACGTGGCGGCGGCGTCGGGTGACGCGGCGAAGAAGATGGACACGGCGTTCGCCGCGGCGGGCTGAGCACGATGACGAACGGTACGGAACCGGGGCCGACCGCCCCGGACACCCCAAGCCCGCGCGAACCCGCGGCCCCGCCGCGGGGACCACGGCCAACCGACGGCGCGCCCGCGTCGGCTGGGACCGCGGCGGCTGACACGGCAGGACCGTCGGCCGGGGCCGCTGCGTCTCCCGGTGGTGCGGGATCGGCGGCTGCCCATGACGTGGGCGCGTCCGGCGGGACCGGGCCGGTGGCCGGCGCTTCGGCGGCTGCCCGTGACGTGGGCGCGTCCGGCGGGACCGGACCGGTGGCCGGCGCTTCGGCGGCTGCCCGTGACGTGGGCGCGTCCGGCGGGACCGGACCGGTGGCCGGCGCTTCGGCGGCTGCCCGTGACGCGGGCGCGTCCGGCGGGACGGTCGCGGCCTCCACCGCGCCGGGCGCGTCCCTCGGCGGCTCCTCCGTCGTCGGCACCGTCGGCACCGTCGGCACCGCCGGCACCGTCGGGCGGGCCGAGGGGCGGCCCGGGCGCGTGCCCACCGCCCGGAAGGCGGGCGGGCGTTCGTCCTCCGGCGATGGGGGCGCGCGGCGCGGGCGGCGGCGGACCGGCTCCGGGACCCCGTGGCTGTACCTCGCCCCCGCACTCGTCGTCATCGCCGGGCTCCTCGTCTACCCGATCTACCAACTCGGCCTGATCTCCTTCCTCGAGTACACCCAGGCACAAGTCAGCGGCGGCGAGCCGACCACCTTCCAAGGCCTCGGCAACTACCGCACGCTCCTCGCCGACAGCCAGTTCTGGCAGGTCCTGCTGGCCACCGTCGTCTTCGCCGCCGCCTGCGTGCTCGCCACCCTCACCGCCGGCTGTGCCCTCGCCGTCCTGCTGACGCGCGTACGCGCCCTCCCGCGCCTCGCCCTCATGCTCGCCGCCCTCGGCGCCTGGGCGACCCCCGCCATCACCGGCTCCACCGTCTGGGTCTTCCTCTTCGACCCCGACTACGGACCGGCCAACCGTCTCCTCGGCCTCGGCGACTTCTCCTGGACGTACGGGCGCTACAGCGCCTTCGCGCTCGTACTCCTCGAAGTCGTCTGGTGCTCGTTCCCGTTCGTGATGGTGACGGTGTACGCGGGCATCAAGGCGATCCCCTCGGAAGTCCTGGAGGCGGCCTCGCTGGACGGCGCATCCCAGTGGCGGATCTGGCGCTCCGTCACCGCCCCGATGCTCCGCCCCATTCTCGTCGTCGTCACGATTCAGTCGATCATCTGGGACTTCAAGGTCTTCACCCAGATTTACGTGATGACGAACGGCGGCGGCATCGCCGGCCAGAATCTCGTGCTCAATGTGTACGCCTATCAGAAGGCCTTCGCGTCCTCCCAGTACAGCCTGGGCTCGGCCATCGGCGTCGTGATGCTGCTGATTCTGCTGGCGGTCACCCTCGTGTATCTGCGACTGCTGCGACGCCAGGGAGAAGAACTGTGAGCCTGCCCAGCATTCGCCGCCCCTGGCGGCTCGCCGCCGAGGCGTCGGCGCTCGTCATCGCGGTCGTCGTGGCCTTCCCGCTGTACTGGATGGTGCTCTCGGCGTTCAAGCCGGCGGGCGAGATCCAGTCCACCGAGGCACGCCCCTGGACGCTTTCCCCCTCGCTCGACTCCTTCCGCCGCGTCTTCGAACAGCAGGAATTCGGCCGGTATTTCCTCAACAGCCTGTTCGTGGCCGGCGTGGTGGTGATCGCGTCCGCCATGATCGCCTTCCTGGCGGCGACTGCGGTGACCCGGTTCCGCTTCAAGTTCAGGACGACCCTGCTGATCATGTTCCTGGTCGCTCAGATGGTGCCGATCGAGGCGCTGACCATCCCGCTGTTCTTCCTGATGCGGGACTTCGGCCAGCTGAACACCCTCGGCTCGCTGATCCTGCCGCACATCGCCTTCTCGTTGCCGTTCGCGATCTGGATGCTGCGGGGCTTCGTGAAGGCGGTCCCGGAGGCGCTGGAAGAGGCGGCGTACATCGACGGCGCGAGCCGGACCCGCTTCCTGTGGCAGATCCTTTTCCCGCTGGTCTTCCCGGGGCTCGTGGCGACGAGCGTGTTCTCGTTCATCTCGACGTGGAACGACTTCCTGTTCGCCAAGTCCTTCATCATCAGCGACACCTCACAGTCGACGCTGCCGATGGCGCTGCTGGTCTTCTTCAAGCCGGACGAGAACGACTGGGGCGGGATCATGGCGGCGTCCACCGTGATGACCGTGCCGGTGCTCGTCTTCTTCGTACTCGTACAGCGACGCCTGGTCTCCGGCCTGGGCGGCGCGGTGAAGGACTGACGCAATGAGCCTTACGGATCTGATCCCCGCGCCGCGCGCCGTCGAGGGCCCGTACCGCACCCCCTTCGTGCTCGGTACCGGTACGGCACTCGCGGCGGCGCCCGGCACCGAGGGCGTCGCCCGCTGGCTCCGCAGCACCCTCGGCAGCGCCCTGGGGCGCGAACTCCCCCCGGGGGTGGCGGGAGCCGGCCACACCATCACGCTGCGGATCGATCCGTCCCTGGAGCCCGAGGCGTACCGGCTGTCGGTGGCATCCGGCGTCGAGATCGTGGGCGGCACCGCGGCCGGGGTGTTCTGGGGAGCCCAGACGCTCCGTCAGCTCCTCGGCCCCGACGCCCACCGCCGGGCCTGCGTCGATCCGGAAGCCTGGCGCGGCATTGCGCACCAGGTCATCGAGGACGCACCCCGCTTCCCCTGGCGCGGCCTGATGCTCGACGTATCACGGCACTTCCTGCCCAAGGACGACGTCCTGCGCTATCTGGACCTCCTCGCCGCCCACAAGCTCAACGTCTTCCACTTCCACCTCACCGACGACCAGGGCTGGCGCATCGAGATCAAGCGCTATCCCAGGCTCACGGACGTCGGCGCGTGGCGGACACGCACCAAATACGGTCACCGCGCCTCCGAGCTCTGGGACGAGAGGCCGCACGGCGGCTACTACAGCCAGGACGACATCCGCGAGATCGTCGCGTACGCCGCCGAGCGGCATATCACCGTCGTCCCCGAGATCGACATCCCCGGCCACTCGCAGGCCGCCATCGCCGCGTATCCAGAACTGGGCAACACCGACGTCATCGACACGACAACCCTCTCCGTCTGGGACAACTGGGGCATCAACCCGAACGTACTCGCCCCCACTGACAACACCCTCCGCTTCTACGAGGGCGTCTTCGAGGAGCTCCTCGGCCTCTTCCCCGCCGCCGTTTCGCCCTTCGTCCACGTCGGGGGCGACGAATGCCCCAAGGATCAGTGGAAGGCGTCCCCGGCCGCCCAGGCCCGTATCAGGGAACTCGGCCTGGCCGACGAGGACGAGCTCCAGTCGTGGTTCATCCGCCACTTCGACACCTGGCTCGCCGACCGCGGCCGCCGCCTCATCGGCTGGGACGAGATCCTGGAGGGCGGCCTGGCGCCCGGCGCCGCCGTCTCTTCCTGGCGGGGATACGGCGGTGGCATCGCCGCCGCCGAGGCCGGTCACGACGTCGTCATGTGCCCCGAGCAGCAGGTGTACTTGGACCACCGTCAGCACGGCGGCGCACAGGAGCCGATGCCCATCGGATACGTACGCACCCTCGAGGACGTCTACCGCTTCGAGCCCGTCCCCCCGGCCCTCTCGCCCGAGGCCGCCGCGCACATCCTCGGCACCCAGGCCAATGTCTGGACGGAGGTGATGCAGGACCGTTCCCGCGTCGACTACCAGGTCTTCCCGCGGCTCGCCGCCTTCGCCGAGGTCGCCTGGTCCGCCCTGCCCGCCCCCGCCGAGCGCGACTTCGCGGATTTCGAGCGGCGAATGACCGCCCACTACAAGCGCCTTGACGCGCTCGGGGTCGACTACCGGCCCCCCGGTGGCCCGTTGCCGTGGCAGAAGCGACCGGGGGTGATCGGACGCCCGATCGAGGGTGCGCCCCCAAACGTGTGAGCCCGGCTCAAAGACGCATCTCCCGCGCCCGGGATCCTGGGAGCGTGGAAAGCCGTAAGGAATAAGTCGCACGAGGGTCGACGAAGAGTGGCAATCCGCACGTGGCGGCGAGGATGTTGCAAACCGGACCATCGGCGCGAGCCGGTACATCCGGTACGGATCTGCCCTTCGCGGACCCTCTCGCCGGTCGGCGCGGAAGATGTGCCAGAGTTGCCACGTCCGGGCTGTGAGCACGTACGGTACGGCAACACAGGCGGGACAGCCGGGACACCGGGAAGGGGCAGCTGGGTGACCACGCACGCACCGCAGACGGGGCAGTCGGTGACGCTGCCGGCTTCGCTCGACGAGGCCGTGGCGGCGCTGACCGCCATGCCCGCCGCCGTGCCTGTCGCGGGCGGCACGGACCTCATGGCCGCAGTCAACAAGGGCCAGCTCCGTCCGGCCGGCCTCGTCGGCCTCGGCCGCATCAGCGAAATCCGCGGCTGGCGCTACCAGGACGGACACGCGCTGCTCGGCGCCGGACTGACCCACGCCCGGATGGGACGGCCCGACTTCGCGGCCCTCATCCCCGCGCTGGCCGCGTCCGCGCGCGCCGCGGGTCCGCCCCAGATCCGTAATGCGGGCACGCTCGGCGGCAATATCGCCACGGCCGCCCCGACGGGCGACACGCTGCCCGTGCTGGCCGCCCTGGACGCCGACCTGGTGATCGCGGGGCCCGGCGGCGCACGCCGCGAGATCCCCGTCTCCCATCTGCTGGCGGGCCGGGAGATGCTCGCCCCCGCCGAACTCATCGGCTTCGTACGCATCCCCCTCCTGCACGCCCCGCAGGTCTTCCTGAAGGCCACCGGCCGCACCGGCCCCGGCCGTGCCACCGCATCCGTCGCCGTCGTCCTCGACCCGGCGCGGCGCGGCGTGCGCTGCGCGGTGGGCGCGATCGCGCCGATGCCGCTGCGGCCGCTGGAGGCGGAGCGGTGGATCGCGTCACTGATCGACTGGGACGGCGAGCGCGGCCTCGCGAGCGAGGCGCTGGCGGCCTTCGGTGAGTACGTCGCGGCGGCGTGCATCCCGGATCCGGCCCCGGCCGCGCAGGGCGAGGAGCAGCCCGTGCTGCCGCCCGCCGTACTGCATGTGCGGCGCACTGTCGCCGCGCTGGCCCGACGTGCACTGGGGAGGGCGCTGTCGTGAGCAATGAGGAGAACCCGCAGGGACGCCCGCCGGAGCAGGGACGCCCGCCGGAGCAGGGAGGCTGGGAGCCCACGCCTCAAGGCGGCGAGTACGACGCCGAGGCCACCGCCTTTCTGCAGCTGCCGCCCGAGAGCGCGCTGGACGCGGCGCCGCTCGAAGCGCCCGGACACGGCTACGTACCGCCGATGATCATGCCCCTGACCCCGCTCTCCGCGGCCGATCCGGCGGCGACGGACGGCTGGGCCGGGCAGCAGGCGACGGGGGAGCCGGCGGTGCAGTGGCCGGAGCCCGCGGGCGCCGAGCAGCATGTGGACCCGCACGCCACGGGCCAGTGGACCTTCACGGGCGCCGAGCCGGCCGGTCAGCCGGTCGAGCCCGCGTCCGCCTCCGAGTTGACCGGTCAGTGGACGATTCCGGTGGCGGACGGCGATCTGCCCGATGAGTCCGGCGAGTTCACGACGTCTTCGCTGGCGTCCCACTGGGGTACGACGAGCCCGCCCGCGACTCTGCCGGGCGGGGCGGCGGCCCCGTGGGCGACCGGACAGGAGCCCCCGGCGACGCTGCCGGGCGGAGCGGCCGCGCCCTGGGCGACGGCTCCGGAGCCGGAGCCCGCCGCGGTGGCCGAGCAGCCGGAGCCCGTACAGGAGCCGGAAGCGGTCGAGGCCGAGGCCGAGGCCGAGGCGCCGACGAGCCCCGACGAGGCCGCAGAACCTCCAGAGGCGCCCGCCCCCACCTCCTCCACGGGCAGCGACGAACACCCGCCGACCTCCTTCGTCCTGCGGGTCAACGGCACCGACCGCCCCGTCACCGACGCCTGGATCGGCGAATCCCTCCTCTACGTACTGCGCGAGCGCCTCGGCCTCGCCGGCGCCAAGGACGGCTGCTCACAGGGCGAGTGCGGCGCGTGCAACGTCCAGGTCGACGGCCGTCTCGTCGCCTCCTGCCTGGTCCCGGCGGCGACCGCCGCCGGCTCCGAGGTCCGTACGGTCGAGGGCCTCGCCAGCGACGGCGAACCCTCCGACGTCCAGCGAGCCCTGGCGGGCTGCGGCGCGGTCCAGTGCGGCTTCTGCATCCCCGGCATGGCCATGACCATCCACGACCTGCTCGAGGGCAACCACGCCCCCACCGAGCTCGAGACCCGCCAGGCCCTCTGCGGCAACCTCTGCCGCTGCTCCGGCTACCGGGGCGTCCTCGACGCCGTACGCGAAGTGGCCGCCGAGCGCGCGGCGAGTGCCGCGACCGCCGCAGAGGCGAGTGAGGAAGCCCGCATTCCGCACCAGGCGCCCCCTGGCGCAGGTAGTGTGCAGCCCCACCCGCACGACGGAGGCATGGCGTGAGCAACGACGCGGCCACCACCACGACGACGACGCCCCGGACGGTCGACGGCCCCCAGACGGAGCCTCCCGCCCACGGCCTCGGCGCGTCCCTGCCGCCGGCCGACGCCCGCGCCAAGACCGAGGGCACGTTTCCGTACGCCGCCGACCTGTGGGCCGAGGGCCTGCTGTGGGCGGCGATCCTGCGCTCCCCGCACCCGCACGCGCGTATCGGCTCGATCGACACCTCGGCGGCGCTGGAGATGCCGGGCGTGCGGGCGGTGGTGACGCACGAGGACATTCCGGGTGATACGGCGTACGGAAGACGTATCGCCGACCGTCCCGTCTTCGCCTCCGAACTCGTACGTCACCACGGCGAGGCGATCGCGGCGGTCGCCGCGGACCACCCCGACACGGCCCGCCTCGCGGCGGCGGCGATCGCCGTCGAGTACGAGGTGCTCGACCCGGTCACCGACCCCGAGAAGGCCTTCGCCGCAGAGCCCCTGCACCCCGACGGCAATCTGATCCGCCACATCCCCCTCCGCTACGGCGACCCCGATGTGACGGGCGAGGTGATCGTCGAGGGCCTCTACCGCATCGGCCGCCAGGACCCGGCCCCGATCGGCGCCGAGGCCGGCCTGGCCGTCCCGCGCCCCGACGGCGGCGTGGAGCTGTACGTCGCCTCGACCGACCCGCACACCGACCGCGATCTGGCGGCCGCGTGCTTCGGCCTGGAGCCGGACAGGGTGAAGGTCGTGGTCACGGGCGTCCCGGGCGCGACCGGCGACCGCGAAGACCCCGGCTTCCAACTCCCGCTCGGCCTGCTGGCGTTGAAGACCGGCTGCCCGGTCAAACTGACGGCGACCCGCGAGGAGTCCTTCCTCGGCCACGCCCACCGCCATCCGACGCTGCTGCGCTACCGCCACCACGCGGACGCCGAGGGCCACCTGGTCAAGGTCGAGGCCCAACTGCTGCTCGACGCGGGCGCGTACGCCGACGCGTCCTCCGAGTCGCTCGCGGCCGCGGTCGCGTTCGCCTGCGGTCCGTACGTCGTCCCGCACGCCTTCATCGAGGGCTGGGCGGTCCGTACGAACAACCCTCCCTCGGGCCATGTGCGTGGCGAGGGAGCGATGCAGGTGTGCGCGGCGTACGAAGCCCAAATGGACAAACTCGCCGGGAAATTGGGCGTCGACCCCACCGAACTGCGGCTGCGCAACGCGCTCGCGACCGGTGACATCCTCCCCACGGGCCAGACAGTCACCTGCCCTGCGCCCGTCGCGGAACTCCTCAGCTCGGTCCGGGACTTCCCGCTCCCCTCCCTCCCCAAGGACAGCCCCGAGAACGACTGGCTGCTCCCCGGCGGCCCGGAGGGCGCGGGCGAACCCGGCGCCATCCGCCGCGGAGTCGGCTACGCGCTGGGCATGGTCCACATGCTGGGTGCGGAAGGCGCCGACGAAGTCTCCACGGCAACGGTCAAGGTCCACGACGGCATCGCGACGGTGATCTGCGCGGCGGTGGAGACCGGCCAGGGCTTCTCCACCCTCGCCCGCCAGATCGTCCAGGAGACGCTGGGCATCGAGGAGGTCCACGTGGCCTCGGTCGACACGGACCAGCCCCCGGCGGGCCCGGCGGCCCACGGCCGCCACACCTGGGTCTCGGGCGGCGCGGTCGAACGCGCCGCGAAGATGGTACGTACGCAACTGCTCCAGCCCCTGGCCCACAAGTTCGGCATGTCCACCGAACTCCTCCAGATCACCGACGGCAAGATCACGTCGTACGACGGCGTGCTGTCGACGACGGTGACGGAGGCGATGGACGGCAAGGAACTCTGGGCAACGGCCCAGTGCCGCCCCCACCCGACGGAGCCCCTCGACGAGTCGGGCCAGGGCGACGCTTTCGTGGGCCTCGCCTTCTGCGCGATCCGCGCGGTGGTGGACGTGGACATCGAGTTGGGCTCGATCCGCGTGGTCGAGATGGCGGTGGCCCAGGACGTCGGCCGTGTCCTGAACCCGGCCCAACTGACCGCCCGCATCGAGGCCGGCGTCACCCAGGGCGTGGGAACGGCCCTCACAGAAAACCTCCGCACGGCCCGCGGCCTGGTCCGCCACCCGGACCTGACGGGCTACGCACTCCCGACATCCTTGGACGCCCCGGACATTCGCATCGTCAAACTGGTCGAGGAACGCGACGTGGTGGCCCCCTTCGGAGCAAAGCCGGCAAGCGCGGCCCCGGTGGTGACGTCCCCGGCGGCGGTCGCCTCCGCGGTACGGGCGGCAACGGGCCGCCCGATCAACCGCCTCCCGATCAGGCCTCAGGCGGCGGTGGCGGTCCCCAACTCGTAGCGGTGTGACGCGCATTGCATGTGCGGGTGCAATGTGTAGATGCGTCGTGTCACTGGTGCTCGCTACAGTGGTCACTGAAGCTTTGGGTTAAACGGGGAGGATGCTTTGCTGCCGAGCGAGGGTGGGTCAGGGGGCACGTCGTCTGGGTTCTTCAACCCATTTGAGGTCGTTCAGGACGCCGTGAGCGACATGGTCACTGAACTTTCGTCAACGCCGCCGCGCGCAAATGTCGCCGCCGATCTGTGCTGCCAGAACGTCCGCTTGGTCGACGGGGTGCCCAAGCTTGCACCCTGAGCCAGCTCAGAACACCGCTAGGGCTACCGCCTCGTGGGTGGGGCCTCGTGGAGCCGAACCGCGCGGGGCCGCCCAGCAGGTGCTGAGACCTCGGTCGGTGGGGGGGCATTTTCTGCACCGGCCGGGCTCTGGAGCGCGGAAGGCGCGGTCGCAGAGGTCGCAGTTCTGGAGGGGGTCCGGGCGCTCATGTTGCGGCGTTGCTGCGAGCGGCGGTGGCAGAAGTTCGGTGAGGCGGTGGGTGAGCAGCGCCGCCGGGTGGTGTATCGGGCCTGGGTAGCGAGGCGGCGTAGACCGAGTCCTCGTCGGTGGCGAGGCCTCGGCCCGCCGCTTCAGAAGACCGGGAGCGCGGAGAGCGAGTTGCCGTCCAGGAGGAAGACGCGATTAGCGTCGGCCACGAGCCAATAGGCGTCGGTGTTCTTGATGATGGGGAACACCCAGGAGGAGAGGTGGAGTTCGTTGGTCTGGTCGAGGACGTTTATTCCCCCTCCTGTTTTATTGACGGCAACTGACCAGAACCCATTGCCTTGAACGACAAGTGGGCTGGGGGGGTCGCATTCAAACAGGCCTTCATACACCCAGCCACCCCGGCTCCCGTCGCGGATGCCGAAGCGCAGAGGAAGTCCGAGCATGGCTGCGTACAGGTACGAGCCATGGATGGTCGGAGGGCCCCAGGAGACCGGGACGCCGCCCGGTGGACGTGGGTTCTTGGCGGCCCAGCGTTCCTTTCCATCAGTGATGTCGAGAGCGTAGAGGCGCTTTCCGGTCACGAAGAGGGAGCGCCCTGAGGTGGCAACGCCTACTCGGTGGTCGGATTGTTTGCGTAGGTCCCATACCTTGCGACCGCTGCTGGTGTCGACGGTGACGATGTCTCCGTCCGCCGTGGTGATGACCAGGCGGCCATGTGCCGTGATGCCGCGTGACGTGGCCTTCGTGCCGAGATCAGCCTCGATCCGGACTGTCCAGCGGATCTTGGCATCGGACCGGCCGATGCTGCGCAGACGACTGTCCTTGGTGACTACATACACCGCTTCGTCGTCCGCGGCGAGGATGGAGGAGGCGTCCGCGGGAGCCGTCCACTTGGGCTCGCCCGTCGACGCGACGAAGGTCAGTAGGGTGCCGCTCTGATCGATGGCTGCTACCAGTTCATCGGAGAGTGACAGGTATCGGTGAGCGGCCACAGCCTCGGGCGCAGACCACCGGAGTTTGCCATCGACGACGCTGTGCGCTGCGATGCCGCCTTTTGGGGCCCCGACGATGATGACGTCGCGCACGGGCAGGGGCGCAGGCGAGTCATCGCCGAGAGCTGATGTGAGGCTCCAGAGTGGATCGGGAGTCTCGCCCAGGACGTAGTCACCTTTCTTCGCGGACAGGACGTGGGCTTTCGGGGTCTTCACGGCCGGAGGGATGTCGAAGGGATCCCTCCGGGTACCGCCCGCCTTCCAGCTCCACCATGCGGCTGTGCCGCCGCCGGCGGCGCCGAGCGCGAGGGTCGTCAACAGACGGCGTCGTGACACGGAACGCGGTGCACTTGACCCCGGCGGCGTGGTCATCCGGTGGAGGCTGCGCTCGCGCGTCGTGATGTCCTGTGCGAGTGGGCCCCGCAGCCAGGCACGTTCGGAGCCTCGGGGCGGGGCGAAGAACCGGGCAATCTGGTCCGGGGTCGGCCGCAACGAGGGGTCTTTGGCGAGGCACGGACCGATCAACGGTTGAAGAGTGGGCGGTACGCGGTCCAGGCGCGGCTCACTGTGGACGACCTCGTACTGCACGGCAGCGACGTGTGAACCCTCATACGCACGTTGTCCACTCGCCGCATAAACCAGTACAGCACCCAAGGAGAAGACATCGGCGGGCGGTCCTACGCGTTGGCCGAGCACCTGCTCGGGGGCTCCGTAGCCGGGCGTCACCGGGACCTGGCCGGTGGTGGTGAGCGTGAGACCGTGCTCGGGGCGGGCGATGCCGAAGTCGATGATGCGGGGACCTGCCGCAGTGAGCACGATGTTGGCGGGCTTCAGGTCGCGGTGGACGAGGCCGGCGGTGTGGATGTCCTGGAGTGCGTGGGCCAGCGCCGCCGCGAGCTCTCGTACCAACGGCTCGTCGAGCGGCCCGTGCGAGCGGACGGCATCGTCGAGGGTCGGGCCCGCCAGGAACTCGGTGGCGATCCAAGGGCGCCCGCTCTCGGTCTGAACTTCAAGGACGCGGGCCACGCCCTCGCTGGTGACAGCCTGGGCCATCTGGGCTTCGCGAACGAATCGTTGCCCGAGGTTCTGGTCGTGCATCAGGTGGGAATGCAGGACTTTCACAGCGGCAGGGCGCCCCTCGCCGTCCTGCCCGACGTAGACCTTGCCCATACCTCCCTCGCCCAGTATGCCGAGGAGGCGGTACGGGCCGAGTCGGATCGGGTCTCCGGTTTGCAGGGGCTTCATGGCCGCGGTGCTTTCTGTGTGTTCACTGGAGGGGGTAACCGGCGGCGTATTCGTCGCCCAGAGCGATGAGTCGCTTGGTGGATTCATGCGTGAAGTACCGGGCACCGGCAGCTTTGAAAGGACGGGATGCGACGCCGCTGCGGATATCTGCGGCCATGAGTCCCGAGGAAGACTTGCTGTACACGTACTTGATTCCCACGACGGGAGGAGCGTCGAGCTTCGTCGTCGTGTCCTTGCGGTCCTTCTCGGCCCAGCGCAACTTCCCGGTGTCGGCACGGACCGAGATGACGCCCCGGACTTGCTCAACTGCGTACACAACGCCGTCCTTGACGCTCGGCGGGCTGTAGGCGGCTCCGGAGCGTCCCTCTTCGAAACGCCACGCCACCTTGCCGTCACGCAGGTTGAGAGCGATGAGTTCACCCGCGGCCGGGTACACGTGATTCTCGTCCACCGCCAGACTCGCTCGACTGAAAGCCGGCCCCTTGCCGTCAAGCGCCCTGTTCCACAGGGACTTGCCGGTGCGGGCGTTGCGGACGACAAGGCGAAGCCTGCCGTCCGCGGACTGCTGGACGAGTACAAGATGCTCCCCCTGGACCTGGGCGGACAGGAAGTGCAGGCGTTCGGACTTGTCCGGTCTTGCGGGGAGCGGCTGAGTCCAGAGCTCCTTGCCCGTGCGGCTGTCGAGGGAGAGCAGGAACCAGGACTGGTCGCCCCGGAATCCGTCGGTCGATACGCGTCCTCGGCCTCCCACCACGTAGACAGCGCTGTCCGTGGCGCAGAGCAACTGATTCTCGAAGAGGCGTCCCCTCAGGTCCTTCAGCCGGATGAAGGGTTCCTTGAGCTCTCCGGTGGCCAGATCGACCGTGCCGATGGCGAGCGGATCGGTTTCTTCGAAGGGGTACTCGATGGCATAGATCTGCCGGCCGTCCGTGGCGACTTGATGGAAGCGGTACACATCCGGGTCCGACCACTTCGTCTTGCCTGTCTTGGGATCCAGGGCCTGCAGGGAGCTGGCGCTCTCCGCCACAGCGACCACGTTGTCCAGGAGGAGCGGAGCAGACGGAATTCGAGGGCTGATTCCATAGTCGGTCTTCATCTGCCAGATCAAGTCCCACTTGGGGCTGCTCGGAGCGGTGGGTGCTGCCTTTGGATCGGTGCTGTCCTGCCTGAGCCATGACCAGGTTCCTGCTCCGACTGCGGCCAGGCCGAGTACGGAACTGCCGCCCACGGCCAGGAGTTTGCGGCGCGACATGGCGCGTGGGCTGCCGTTCTGGATGCCCTCGGCGAGGGCGTGGTCCGGCGGAGTCGGGAGGCGGTACGGGTGGTACTGCCAGACCTCTGCCGCGCGGCGGGCGATCTCTGCGAGGAGGGTGTCGGGCAGATGGTCGGCGAATTGGCCCTGACCGTCGTGGAGTTGGATGGCCAGTTCGCTTGTGGTGGGCCGCTGGCCGGGGTCCTTGGAGAGGCAGCGCGTCAGGATGGGGAGCAGCGACTCTGGTACGCCGGTGAGGTCGGGGTCTGCGTAGCGCACCCGGTACAGCAGGTCCGCGGGGGCGCCCGAGCCGAAGGGGCCGTGGCCTGTCAGGGCGAAGACCAGTACGCCCGCCAGAGCGAAGACGTCTCCCGCCGGGGTGTGCTCCTGGCCCGTGGCCTGCTCGGGCGACATGAAGGCGGGGGTGCCCGCTGCCGCTCCCGTACGAGTGAGGCGGTCGTCTCCTGCCGCCCGTGCGATGCCGAAGTCGATGATCTTGGGGCCGTATGCCGTGATCATGACATTGGAGGGCTTGAGGTCGCGGTGGACCACGTCGGAGCCGTGGAGCTGGGCGAGTGCTCCGGCCAGGGCTGCGCCCAGCGCCCGGACTGACGCCTCGGGGAGTGGGCCGGAGAGCGAGACCGCGTCGTCGAGTGGCGGGCCCAGGACGTACTCCGTTGCCAGCCAGGGGGTTTCGGCCAGCGGATCCGCGTCGACGACCGTCGCTCCGTGGTGGCCGCCGATGATGCGGGCCGCGTCCGTCTCCAGGCGGAAGCGCGTACGGAAGTCGGCGTCGGCGGCGATGCCCGCGTGCATCGTCTTCAGCGCGACGGTACGGCCGCCGTCGGAGCGCGCCAGGTACACCGTGCCCATGCCGCCGCTGCCCAGGCGGGCGATCAGGCGGTACCCACCGAGCTGGGCAGGATCGTTGTGGGTGAGAGGGGACAGCATCGCGTCAGTTCCTGGGGGAGATGCGGAGTTCGGCAGCGAGCACATGGGAGGACTGGCGGGCGATCGCCGCGACGATACGGCCCGGCAGCCAGCCCGCGGTCAGCATGGAGCCCGCCGAGCTCACGACTGTGGCGTGCGGGGGCGCGGGCGCCAGTTCGGCGAGGAGCGCGCCGGCAGAGGGGCGGTCCGCGGGGTCCCTGGTCAGGCAGGCCGAAATCAACCCCCGCAGCGATTCCGGGAGTTCGGAACGCTCCGGGACCGTGTGGCCCGTCGCCGCGTACGCCAGGACGGCGCCCAGCGCATAGACGTCGCCCGGCGGGCGCGGGCGGCCGCCCGAGGCCTGTTCCGGGGCCAGGCTGCCAGGTTCCAGTCCCGGGACGCCGGTGCGCTGTTCGCCGTCCGGGGCTGCCGCGCGTACCGCGCCGAAGCCCGTCAGGCGCGGGCCGTCGCCGGCCAGGAGTACCGCCGCGGGGGACAGACCCGCGTGTGTGATGCCCGTGGCGTGTGCGCCCGCAAGCGTCTCGGCCAGAGCCGCGCCCAGTGCCCGTACCGTCCGCTCGGGCAGCGGCCCGCCGTGGACGGTCAGGGCCACGGGAAGCGGCAGCGCGGGGAGGTAGGGGCAGGCGTACCAGGGGGCGGCGGACGGGGGCGAGACCTCGGAGACGGGGGAGACCCAAGGGCCGAACAGACGGCGGGCCGCGTCCGCTTCGACGAGGAAGCGTCCCGGGTCGGTGCCTTCGAGGGGGACGCTCACGAGCACCGTACGGTCGCCGTCCGCGCTGCGCGCGATGAAGCGGCGCGTGGGTACGGGCGGGAAGCCGGGGCCGGTCGGATCGAGACGGGTGATCAGGTGGTACGGGCCGATCTGGCGCGGAGCGTCAAGGCGCGCTCGTTCCATGTGTGAATCCCCCGGGCTGGTCTCGAATAGCAGGAGCCTACTCAAGTGGCGGATCCCGTCCGGCGGGTGGTCGGCCGATCGTCGCGATGCTGAAGGTCAGGTCGGGCGCGGGGGAGTGCTCATGCCGGGACGCGGCGGGAGCAGTTCCCCGCGCCGGGATGCAGCGGGAGCCGTGCTCATGCCGGGACGGACAGCACAGTCAGCGCCTCGTGGGCGAGGATGAACAGGCGGTTGCCTTCCGCTGCCATGGAGTCAATTGGCCAGTCCTGCGGGTGGAACCATGCCCGCTCGCCGCTGTCCTTGCGGACTGCTGCGACCCCCAGGGCGGGGTCCTCGAGGGCACGCGCATAGACGTATCGGCCGTGGAGCAGCGGACTTGCCTCGGACGATGTGCGGAACTTCAGCTCGTGCGTCCAGACCTTCGCGCCGTCGCTCACGCGCCGGCAGTGGAGGACGTTGCCGTCGATCGCGTAGACAAAGGCTCCGGAAACGGTCGCCGGGCTCCAGCGGTTTTTGTTGAGAAGTCCCTGCATGGAGATGGACCACACCTCCTTGCCGTCGCTCAGCCTCACCGTCTTCAAGGTGTCGTTGCCCAGCAGGACCAGGTCCTTGTGGATCGCCGGTTTCGTGGGCAGGAGAGCCAGGTCGTTGCGGGCCCATATCTTCTTGCCCGTACGGGTGTCGAGCACGGCCGCGTCACCCTCCGCGCTGCAGAGGGCCAGCCGGTTCCCGGCAACGGCGCCCTGGGCTTTGGCGTCGATGTTGGCGCGGATCGGTGAGGGGACGATCCACCGCTGTTCGCGTGTTGCCAGGTTGTAGCAGCGGATCTCTTCGCCGTAGTGGACGTACAGGGATTCATCGTCCATCGCGAGCAGCGTGTCCCACCCCGCGTAATCCGACCATCTCTCCGTTCCAGTGGACGGGTCGAGACCGATTGCTTCGCCGTTGCTGCTCGCAAGGACCAGCCCGCCGGGCAGAGCGAGGAAGCCCGCATCCGCGTCGAAGTCGGGCTTCGCCCAGCTCTGCTTCCCGGTACCGGCGTCGTACGCAGCGATGCCCTCGTCTGGCATGCCGACGACCACGACTCCGCCCACCGGCAACGGCGCCGGGCTCAACACGTCCGCTGCCGCGAGTGGTCCCCACAGCACCACCGGTGCCGAACCGGTCTTCAGGGCGTTCTTGTCCGCACCGTCCTTGCCGTCCTCCTTGCCGCTTCCTATCAGCCAGGCGGTCGTTCCGCCGGCTGCCAGCACTGCCGCCCCCGTCGCCAGGCCTGCCAGCAGCCGCCGACGGCTCGGCGCGGCCGTTACGACCGTCCCGGGGAGGGTGGCCTGTGCTTTGGCGTCCGCCTCGCGGTGCTGGATGTCGGCGGCCATGGGCCCCTGCCGCCAGATCCGTTCGGCGCCTCGCGGTGGTGCGAAGGCCGTACGGATCTGCGGAGGGAGGGGACGGTGGGCCGGATCCTTCGCAAGGCACGGTCCGATCAGTACGCGCAAGTGCTCCGGGATGTGGCCGAGGTACGGCTGCCCGTGCACGACTTCGTACTGCACCGCGGCCACATGCGCGCCTTCGTACGCCTGGCGCCCGCTCGCCGCGTACACCAGCACGGCTCCCAGCGAGAAGACGTCCGCCGCCGTTCCGACGCGCTGTCCCAGCACTTGCTCGGGAGCACCGTAGCCAGGTGTCACCGGGGTCTGGCCCGTGGTGGTCAGAGTGAGTCCGTGCTCGGGCCGAGCGATGCCGAAGTCGATGATGCGAGGGCCCCGCGAGGTCAGCACGATGTTCGACGGCTTGAGGTCGCGGTGGATCAGCCCGGTGGCGTGGATGTCCTGGAGCGTGCCGGCGAGCGAGGCGGCGAGCGCGCGGAGAGCCGGTTCGGCGAAGGGGCCGTACGCCTGCACGGCCTGGTCCAGGGTCGGTCCCGCCAGGAACTCCGATGCGATCCAGGGACGCCCGCCCTCGGTCTGTGCCGCGAGGACTCGCGCCACCCCCTTGCCCGTCACCGCTCTGGCGGCTTCTGCCTCGCGCAGGAAGCGCTGCACCAGATGCTGGTCATGGGCGAGTTGAGGCAGCAGGACCTTGATGGCCGCAGGCCTGCCCTGGCTGTCGTGGCCGAAGTACACCTGGCCCATGCCGCCTGCGCCGAGTACGCCGACGAGACGGTACGGGCCGAGGCGAAGGGGGTCGCCGGGGCCGAGGGGGATCATCGTGGTTGCCTTTCCGGATCGGTCAGTCCTGGTTTGTCAGTCCCGGTTGGTCAGTCCTGGTCGGTCAGTCCTGGTCCAGGCGGACGGCCACGACCAGATCGTCGCCCGCCCCGACGAGCCGCGCGGCGCGTTCGTGGAGGACGAAGGACGAGGGACTGGGGCTGAAGGTCCAGTCCTTCTTGTACGAAGCGAGATTGACGGCGCCCAGCTGCGTGCCGTCCGAGCTGAAGACGTGGGCGCCGCGGATGACGGGCGGGATGCGGAGCGCGGGGAACTGATTCCGCGGCTGCTCCTCCCAGCGCAGATTCCCGTCCGACGCGTCAAGGCCCACGAGCCCGCCCTGGTACTCCGCCACGTACACCACGCCGTCCTTCACCGCCGGTGTGCCGTACGAACGGGCTTCCGCGGCGGCGACGCTGTCGCGCCCCTCGCCGAACCGCCAGGCGACGGAGCCGTCGGTGAGACGCAGAGCCAGGGCCTCGGTGGTCCCGAAGTAGACGTGCCGGGCGTCCACCGCGAGCTCGCCCGGCAGGAGAACACTCGTGTCGGTCTCGCCCCTGACCACGTTCGCCTTCCACAGCTCCGCACCCGTACGGACATCCCTGGCGCCGACTTCAAGGGCGTTACCGGTGGCGGCCTTCCGGCACAGTACGAGCCGGCTGCCGCTGCGGGCGGAGACGATGGTCTCCTCGAGCACGCCGATCCGGTACGAACGCAGGGGCGTACTCCACAGCTCCTTGCCCGTACTCAGGCTCACGGCCATCACGTGCCAGCTCTTCTCCTGCGCCGGGCCGGGGTCGTCGGGGCTGCCCTTCCTGGCGGCGAGGTAGAGCGTGCCGTTGGCGACGTCCAGCAGGTGCGCCTGCTGGACGGGCTTGTCGAACTTCCCGAACGCGGTGAGCGGCGTGGTGCGGCCATTGGTGAGGTTCACGTTGTACGGCGACAGCTGGTGGCCGTGCGAACCGCCGGGGAGCAGCGCGTAGATCCGGGCTCCGTCCGAGTGCAGCTGCCAGGGCTGCTTGAGGTCCTTGTTGAGCCAGCGCTGCTTTCCGCTCGTGGCGTCCAGGCTCAGGAGCCCCTCGTCGGTAGGCAGTACGACGCTGTCGCCCACTGCCATCGGCGGGACCCTCGTCACCTCGCTCTTGATCGTCCGGCGCCAGGCCTCGCGTGGGTTGATTGCCTGCGGAGGCGGCGTGTTGGACGGGGTGTCCGAGGCTGTGGGGCTAGTGTCCGGGGCGTTGCTGTTGAGCCAGGCCCAGGCGCCGAAGGCTGCGGTGGCTGTGCCGAGGACCGACCCGCCGCCGACACTGAGGAGTTTGCGGCGGGAGAGGGGGCGGTGGGCCGGGGTGAGGGCGTGGTCGGCGGGGGCGGGGAGGCGGGAGGGCTGGTGCACCCAGACTTCCGCTGCGCGGCGGGCGATCTCCGCGAGGAAGGTGTCGGGGAGGTGGTCGGCGAATTGGCCCTGACCGTCGTGGAGTTGGGCGGAGAGTTCCAGCGTGGTGGGGCGTTGCGCGGGGTCTTTGGTGAGGCAGCGCGTGAGGGTGGGGAGCAGGGGCTCTGGTACGCCCGTGAGGTCGGGGTCGGCGTAGCGGACGCGGTAGAGGAGGTCGGCGGGCTGGCCCGAGCCGAAGGGGCCGTGGCCTGTAGCTGCGAAGACCAGGACTCCTGCCAGTGCGAAGACGTCGCCCGCCGGTGTGTGTTCCTGGCCGGTCGCCTGTTCCGGGGACATGAAAGCCGGGGTGCCCGCCGCCGCTCCCGTACGAGTAAGGCGGTCGTCGCCCGCCGCCCGCGCGATCCCGAAGTCGATGATCTTCGGGCCGTACGCCGTGACCATGACGTTGGAGGGCTTGAGATCGCGGTGGACGACGTCGCAGGAGTGGAGCTGGGCGAGGGCTCCGGCGAGGGCTGCGCCGAGTGCGCGGACCGAGGCCTCCGGGAGTGGTCCGGTGAGCGTTACAGCGTCGTCGAGGGGTGGGCCCAGGACGTATTCCGTTGCGAGCCAGGGTGTTTCGGCGAGCGGGTCCGCGTCGACGACCGTCGCTCCGTGGTGGCCGCCGATGATGCGGGCAGCGTCGGTTTCGAGTCGGAAGCGGGTACGCGAGGCCGGATCCGATGCGATGCCTGCGTGCATGGTCTTGAGCGCGACGGTACGACCGCCGGCGGAACGCGCCAGATAGACGGTTCCCATGCCGCCACTGCCCAGACGGGCGATCAGACGGTACGTGGCGATCGCGACGGGGTCATCGTGCGTCAGCGGGGAGAGCACCGGTCAGACTCCGGGGTGGCCGGCGTGCGCGGCAGCACATTGTGGCAGGGCTGTGCGCAGTCGTCCCATGTGTGAATCCCCCTCGGTGTCCCCAGCAGCATCAGGAGCTTACTCAGCGGCTCGAAAGACGTTTGACCGGGTTGCCTGCCTCTCGGAAGGAGTTGAGGTTCACATTTTCCGCCCGGGCGGGCTCGGCACTGAGGGCAGATGTACTCAATTGCGTACGGAAACACGGGCGTTGGATGGATGGTGGCTGGGTGGCGCTGCCGAGGAGCTGAATAAGTGCGGGTGCTCAGTGCAGGTAGTGATCCATACTCATCCGGGCCCGTGCCGGAACCGGCAGGGTTCCTAGGAGATCCCCCCACGTGCGGGTGGCAGGCCCGCGGAACGAGGTGCACACCGATGACTCAGCCGCCGTATCAGGGTCCTCAGGACTGGCCGGGGCAGTACGGTCAGCCAGGTCCGCAGGATGCGCGCCCTGGGATGCCATCGGTTCCGCCGCCGCCGCCCTCTCATCCGCCCTCTCATCCGCCGGCTCATCCGCCCTCTCAGCCGCCGCTGTATCCGCCGAACCAGCCTGCGCAGTACGGCGCGCCCTACGGTTCGTACGGTCAGCAGCCCTCGCCGTACGGGACCTATCCGCCTCCTCCGCCTCCGCCCCCCGGCGGCCGCAAGACCCCTTTGATCATCGCCGCGACAGTCGCGGCGGTCGCCGTCATCGGTGGTGCCGTGTGGTTTGCCATGTCGGGCGGCGATGACGACGACAAGCCTTCGGCCAACGGGAGTTCACAGGTCGGCGTGAGCCCGTCCGTAAGCGTGCCCGAGAGCGAGCAGCCGACGGCCGAGGCCAGCGCGACTCCGAGCGAGGAGGAGTCCGGCGGCATCGGTGCAGAGCCCACCGGGACCGGCATGGCGGGTATGTGGAGGTCGGACTCCGGCGGCGGGGTTCTCGGGCTGAAGGAGAGCGCGGACACCGAAGAACCGACCAAGATCTCGGTCATCCTCGTCTCCGGCGGACTCGAGTGCCGGGGGATCCGGAAGGTCGAAGAGCCCAACAGGAAGTACAGGATCGCGCTGATCTGTGAGCGGGGCGGCAAGCCGGTCAAGGAAGAGGACCGTGGCGGGGACCTCACGTACGGCGGCGGGGACACTGTCACCGTCAAGTGGTACAAGGGCAAGACCGGTTCGGAGACGTTCACTCGCTACGGCGACTGGCCGGAGAGCTCGGGCTGAGGAGCGAGTGCCGGAACGGGCGTACGGACTCCCAGGGCCCGTGCCGCTCAGACCGCAGTGCGCTCCGGGGCCCGCGGCCTAGCAGGGGCTGAACGGCGTACGCAAGAGCATCCGCGCGCGGAAGGTTGAGTGGGAGCCCTCTCGCCCCGGGAGTCCCCGGCTCCGTAGCGTCACGGCCATGATGGCGATGCTCGGACGCAAGACGCTGGCACTGGCCGGGGCACTTCTGGGCGTCTGGGCGCTCAGTGGTTGCCAGGTGATGGGGGACGGAGGAGGCTCCGACCCGGATCCCGTCGCCTATCTCGCGGAGGCACGGCAGCGGCTCGATGCGCGTTCGCAGAGCGTGTACGACGGACTCGGCCTGGCGGGCGTGGTCCAGGCCAATGACATCCAGTCCACCGGCTGTTACACCACGACCTTGAGTCTCAAGGAGGAGCTGAACGGCCTCGGCATGGAGCACTGGTGGCAGATCAAGGACGTCGCCGAGGCTGACGCCAGGTCCGCGGACCGGCGGATGCGGGAGCGGATGCGCGCGGACGGCTGGGAGGTCGTCCACGACAGATCCAGCAGCAAGGACGGGGTCGCAGGGGTGAACGTGCGGTTCAAGGATCCGGAGACCAAGGACTCGTTCGATCTCACCTGGTGGCCCACGGCCAAGAGCCTCTCCGTGACGCAGTACGTGAGCTGCACCCCGGTCGACGGCGACACAGCGGGTGCGCAGGATCTCGTCACCACGTGGGACACGGACTTCCAGGGGGTACGCGCCTGACCGGCGTCCTGAGCCTGCCGCGTGGGCGGACGAGAAGTGCGAGGACCGGACAGGGCAGCGGCCGCCCCCGCAGCATGGGGGCGGCCGCCGCCGTACGTATGCAGAGGCCGTAACCGGAATCGAACCGGCGTGACTCGCTGTGCAGGTTTGCTCGGGCTGGTCAGGGTGTGATCCAAGGGCGTTCACAGGCGTTCAACGAGAGCGGCGGTGGCCGCAGGCGCCTCAGGCCGTCCGGTGGTTCCTCGCGATCCCTGTGCCGCTTGCGTGGAGCCCGTGCGCCACCAGAGAACGGCCTACACCCGACCGTGACCAACATCCAGCAAACGGCACGTCGGGCGCGGTGAGTGGGCAGACTTGGATGATGTCGCTACCCGTCATCGCGATCATCGTCTCCTGCGCGAGCGCGCTCTTCACCGCCAGCAACATGACGGTTTCCTACTTGACCTACAGGCGTGTCAGGCCTCTTGTTGCCATCGAGATTCTGAGTGTTGGACGGCGCTACGACGGCGAGCGGTGCTCGGGAGTCGACGTTGGCGTGCGCCTTGTCAACCGAAGCCCTAGTTCAGCAACCGTCGAGCGTCTCGTCATGAAGGGGAAGATCAAGTCCGTGAGACGGCAAAGGCTGCGCAGGCTCCGCACCATAGGGGTACACCGACTCGGGGGTCCCCTCACGCTTGAACCCATGGCCGGCGTCAAGCACGACCTGAAGTTCAACGTGCACGAGATGAGGCTCGGCCATGCCGACGCTGGGCAGGTTCGTGTGTACGCAGAGCTCAGCACCGGTCGAGTGGCGCGCAGTCCTCGGATGCTGTCCTTCCTGCTTGAAGCGCTCAATGATGTGCGGAGGGAGAACGCCCTCGGCAAAGCACAGGAGTAGGGCGACGGGGCTGACGCACTGGATCGAGAACGTCACGCCCCGGACGGCACCATGCCGATTTTGGCGGACAAGGGCTATATCGGTGCGGGTATCGGTATCCGGGTCCCCGTCCGCCGTCGCTGACCGGCCCGTTCTTCCCAGGGCTCGGCGGACGAGCCGGCTAACGCGCCACGCGGTAGCGGAGGTAGACGACTCTCGAGCTGTAGGTGCGGGTCTCGACGAGTTCGAGATCCACCCGGCGCTCGCGTTGGGGAAAGAACGGAATGCCACCGCCAACCAGCACCGGGTAGACCATGGCCCGGTACTCGTCGATCAGGCCCAATGCGGCCGCCTCGGCGGCGAGGGTCGCGCCGCCGATCGCGATGTCGCCCTCCCCCGGCTCGGCTCGCAATCGCTCGATCTCCTCCGCCAGGCCGCCGGAGGCCAGGCGGGCATTGCCCTGCACCGCCGACAGCGTGGTGGAGAACACCACCTTGGGGAGCGGCTTCCAGAGCGCGGTCCACTCGAGCTGTGAGTCGTCGAGCGATGGATCCTGGTCGGCGGTCTCCCAGTACAGCATCGTCTCGTACAGCCGTCGTCCCAACAGGTGGACGCCGACCTGTCGAATCTCGTCGATCCAGAAGCGAAAGACCTCCTCGTCGGGCCCCGTCCAGTCGAAGTCGCCGTCCGGCCCGACGATGTAGCCGTCAAGTGAGACGTTCATCGAATAGGTCACGCTGCGCATCAGAAGTCCTCCTCGGTAACGGGTTCGACAGTACGACCGCCGGACGCCGCAGGACTCATCGCGGCTCGCGGGATCGCTGGGCCGAGTCACCTCACGAGATCATTTCGTTGAGAAAACCTCAGTCACCTACGTAGCAATGTCGGACTGTTGGCGCCCACGGCAAGCTGTCTTCGACGCGGAAGGGGGTCGCCCTCCCAACAGGGCGACCCCCTCGTACTTCGCGCATCGCCCAAGCGACAAAGAACAGCTCGAGGTATTCATCGTGTCAGAGCGTTCCAACTTTGAGGAGCCGGCCTTTCTGATGATTGGCAAGCGCACGTCGCGGTGGGCGCGCTCGCGCTTCAACTGAGACGGCAACTGAGACGGCAACTGAGACGGACGACCAAAAGGGCGGCACCCCGAGGGGTGCCGCCCTTACTTTTTGCCTGGTCAAGAAGTGGAGGCCGTGACCGGAATCGAACCGGCGTAACTCGCTTTGCAGGCGAGTCCCTCAACCACTCGGGCACACGGCCGTGTGACTCCAATACGTCGACCGTAGGCGGGGCCAAGTCGCCGCTCAAGGCTTCGGCCCGGGACGCAATGCGACTGCCATACGGCGTTCACGGTTCGCGGTCGTACGACCAAGGGACCAGTGGGCGCCCGTCCAGCGACAGGCCCCATCCCGGGCCATGCCTCTTACGCTGAGGCCCATGACCGCCCTTGAACCCCGTGACGCCGAGGTCACGCCGCCGACCGATCACAGAGACGCGGTGCCCGACGGCCAGGGCGGTGTCCTCGGCAAGGCGCATCGCGCGCTCAGTGTCGGCATCGTCTCCGTCGTCGTGCTGATCGCCTTCGAGGCGACCGCCGTAGGCACCGCGATGCCGGTCGCGGCGCGCGAGCTGCACGGCATTGAGCTGTACGCCTTCGCCTTCTCCGCGTATTTCACCACCAGCCTCTTCGCGATGGTGCTCTCCGGGCAGTGGGCCGACCGGGACGGGCCGCTCCGGCCGCTCGCCACCGGGATCTCGGCCTTCGGCGCGGGGCTGCTGATGTCCGGGACCGCGGGCACGATGTGGCTGTTCATCCTCGGGCGGGCCGTCCAGGGACTCGGCGGCGGGCTCGTGATCGTGGCGCTGTACGTGGTCGTCAGCCGTGCGTACTCGGAGCGGCTGCGGCCCGCGATCATGGCGGCCTTCGCCGCGAGCTGGGTGATTCCGTCGGTCGTGGGGCCGCTCGCCGCGGGCACGGTCACCGAACATCTCGGCTGGCGCTGGGTGTTCATCGGCATACCGGCGCTGGTCGTCTTCCCGCTGGCGCTCGCGCTGCCGGCGATCCGGCGGATGGCGTCCGGGCCCGCGGATCCCGGCGCGCCGCCGCGGCCGTTCGACGGGCGCCGGATCCGGCTGGCGCTGGGCATCTCGCTGGGCGCGGGTCTGCTGCAGTATGCGGGCCAGGACCTGAACTGGTTCTCGCTGGTTCCGGCGGCGGCGGGCGCGGCACTGCTGGTGCCGGCCGTGCTCGGGCTGCTGCCGCGGGGGACGTACCGGGCGGTGCGGGGGCTGCCGTCCGTCGTACTGCTGCGGGGCATCGCGGCCGGGTCCTTCATCGCCGCGGAGTCGTTCGTACCGCTGATGCTGGTGACCCAGCGCGGGCTTTCGCCGACGCTGGCCGGGCTTTCGCTGGCGGTGGGCGGGGCGACGTGGACGCTGGGCTCGTACGTACAGTCCCGGCCGCGCGTCGAGCCGTACCGGGAACGGCTGATGGCGCTGGGGATGGTGCTGGTCGCGGCCTCGATCGCGACGGCGCCGAGCGTGCTGATCGCATGGGTTCCAGTGTGGATCGTCGGAGTCGCGTGGGGCGTGGGCTGCTTCGGCATGGGGATGGTGATCGCGTCGACGAGCGTCCTGCTGCTGAAGCTGTCGGCGGCGGGGGAGGCAGGCGCGAATTCGGCGGCGCTGCAGATCTCGGACGGGCTGTCGAATGTGCTGCTGCTCACCTCGGGCGGCGCGGCGTTCGCTGCTCTGGGCGGGGGAGCGGTGGGGGCCGCGCACGTCGCGTCGGGGGCGTCGGGCTCGCACCCGGCGGCGTTCGCTGCGGTGTTTCTGCCGATGGCGGGGGTGGCGCTGGTGGGGGCGTGGGTGGGGACGAGGCTGCGGACGCGGTGAGGCCGCCCAAGGCCCCCGCCCTGTGAGGCGGGTCTCAACGGGGCCCGCCTCGCCTCGTCTGCCGCGGGGTGCGACAGTCCCACCGGTAGGGTGGCCCGGTTGTCGTACCGACCGACGTGTACCCGAGCCCGTGAACCGGAGACCGTGACTACTACAGCCTCCCACCACCTCTCACCCGCCTTCCCCGGGCGTGCCCCCTGGGGTACCGCCAACAAGCTGCGTGCCTGGCAGCAAGGCGCCATGGAGCGGTATCTCCAGGAGCAGCCACGCGACTTCCTCGCCGTCGCCACCCCCGGCGCCGGCAAGACCACCTTCGCGCTCACCCTCGCCTCCTGGCTGCTGCACCATCACGTCATCCAGCAGGTCACCGTCGTCGCGCCCACCGAGCACCTCAAGAAGCAGTGGGCCGCCGCGGCCGCGCGGATCGGGATCAAGCTCGATCCGGAGTACAGCGCCGGGCCGCTGAGCAAGGAGTACCAGGGCGTCGCCGTCACCTACGCGGGCGTCGGCGTACGGCCCATGCTGCACCGCAATCGCTGCGAGCAGCGCAAGACCCTCGTCATCCTCGACGAGATCCACCACGCCGGTGACTCCAAGTCCTGGGGCGAGGCCTGCCTGGAAGCCTTCGACCCGGCGACCCGTCGACTCGCGCTCACCGGTACGCCCTTTCGTTCCGACACCAACCCGATCCCCTTCGTCCAGTACGAAGAGGGCAACGACGGGATCCGGCGGTCCGCCGCCGACTACACGTACGGATACGGGAATGCGCTGGGCGACGGGGTCGTCCGCCCGGTGATTTTCCTCAGCTACAGCGGCAACATGCGCTGGCGCACCAAGGCCGGGGACGAGATCGCCGCCCGACTCGGCGAGCCGATGACCAAGGACGCCGTCTCGCAGGCCTGGCGCACCGCGCTCGACCCGAGCGGCGACTGGATGCCGAACGTGCTGCGCGCCGCCGACAAGCGGCTGACCGAGGTCAGGAAGGGCATCCCGGACGCCGGCGGGCTCGTCATCGCGTCCGACCAGGACTCCGCCCGTGCGTACGCCAAGCTCATCCGCGAGATCACCGGCACCAAGGCGACCGTCGTGCTCTCCGACGAGACCGCCTCCTCCAAGCGGATCGAGGAGTTCAGCGAGAACGAGGACCGCTGGATGGTCGCGGTCCGCATGGTGTCGGAGGGCGTCGACGTGCCGCGCCTCGCCGTGGGTGTGTACGCCACCACCATCTCGACGCCCCTCTTCTTCGCGCAGGCGGTGGGCCGTTTCGTACGGTCCCGGCGCCGTGGCGAGACCGCGTCCGTGTTCCTCCCCACCATCCCCAACCTCCTCGGTTTCGCAGGCGAGATGGAGGTCGAGCGCGACCACGTGCTCGATAAGCCGAAGAAGGACGGGGACGAAGACCCGTACGCCGAGTCCGAGAAGGAGCTCGCGGAGGCGGAGAAGCAGCAGGACGAGGACACGGGCGAGCAGGACATGCTGCCCTTCGAGGCCCTCGAGTCCGACGCGGTCTTCGACCGGGTGCTGTACGACGGCGCCGAGTTCGGCATGCAGGCGCACCCCGGCAGCGAGGAGGAGCAGGACTACCTCGGCATCCCAGGGCTCCTCGAACCCGACCAGGTGCAACTGCTCCTGCAGAAGCGGCAGGCACGACAGATCGCGCACAGCCGCAAGAAACCGGACGACGAGGCGGATCTGCTGGAGCTGCCCGCCGAGCGGCGGCCGGTCGTCTCCCACAAGGATCTGCTGGAGCTGCGCAAGCAGCTGAACACGATGGTCGGGGCGTACGTCCACCAGAGTGGCAAGCCGCACGGGGTGATCCACACCGAACTTCGGCGGGTGTGCGGCGGGCCGCCGAGCGCGGAGGCGACGGCCGGGCAGATCCGGGAGCGGATCAAGAAGGTTCAGGAGTGGGCGACCCGGATGCGGTGAGCTGGAGGGGTGTTGAGCGGGGCCCGGGTGCGACTGCGCGCCCGGGCCCCGCTCGTACCGAGGACCCGCCCCCTCGGGCGCCGTCGCGAATGATTGCGGATGTATCGGGCAGTTGGGGAGCTTTTGATATCTGAAGTCCGCTTTCATCCGGACTTACGTCTCCGCCGCGCCCGGATTCTGGACGAGGTCTTCCGCTGAGCGAACCAGGTCGCTACTGTCCCCGCATTGCACACGCCCCGTGGCAGCGCCGCCGCGGAGCGCAGCCGGTGCGCCATGGCCTGCCGGCGGCCTCTCGGTGCGTCGCCGACGGGACCGGTGTCGCCACTCCGGTGAGAGGACCGTCGTCACTCACTCCGAAGGAGAGGGCGTCGTGACCGCGGAGACCTCCCAGACGCTCGACCGGGGACTACGTGTTCTCAAACTGCTCGCCGACACGGACCACGGGCTGACCGTGACCGAGTTGTCCAACAAGCTCGGTGTCAACCGCACCGTCGTCTACCGTCTGCTCGCCACCCTGGAGCAGCACGCCCTCGTCCGCCGCGACCTCGGCGGCCGCGCCAGGGTGGGCCTTGGCGTACTCCGCCTCGGCCGACAGGTGCACCCGCTGGTGCGGGAGGCCGCGATGCCGGCCTTGCGCTCGCTCGCGGAGGACATAGGGGCTACGGCCCATCTCACCCTGGTCGACGGCGCGGAGGCCCTCGCGGTCGCTGTCGTCGAGCCGACCTGGACGGACTACCACGTCGCGTACCGGGCGGGCTTCCGTCACCCGCTTGACCGGGGCGCGGCCGGCAAGGCGATCCTCGCGGCCCGCCAGAGCAAGTCGAACGAGCCCGGGTACACGCTCACCCACGGCGAACTCGAGGCGGGCGCGAGCGGCGCGGCCGCGGCGCTGGTCGGGGTGACGGGGATAGAGGGGAGCGTGGGCGTGGTGATGCTCGCAGACTCGGTCCCGGAGAGGGTGGGGCCGAGGGTGGTCGACGCGGCCCGCGAGGTGTCGGACGCGCTGCGCTGACGCGGCGCGGGGTTCTGTCCGGGGGCGTGGTGTCTGTCCGGGGCGTCGGGTCCGCGGGGTCCGGGTCTGTCCGGAGTGGGCGGTGTCCGCGGGCAGCGGTGTCTGTCCGGGGCGCGGGGCGTCCGGTGTCCCCGTAGGGCGCGCCCCCGCGCCCGCTAGATTGACACCGTGCTCTCCAGTCTCACGCGCCCCCGCGCCATCTCCCTCTGCGCCCTCCCCGTCGTCGCGCTCCTCGCCGTCGCCGGGCTTGCGCCGCTGCCTTACGCCGTGGCGCAGCCCGGCTCGACCGCGAACGTCCTGGGCGACGTCAAGGGCACTCCCGTCATCACCATCACCGGCGCGCCCACCCGTACGACCAACGGCGAGCTGCTGATGACGACGATCATCGCGACCGGGCCGTCCGCCGATGTCGACCTCGGAGATGTGGCCGACGCGTGGTTCAGGGCCGACCGCGCGGTCCTCCCGCGCGACTCGGTCTATCCGGCGGGCAAGTCCGACAAGGAAGTCGCAGAGCACAACCTCAAGGACATGCGGAAGTCACAGGACGTGGCGACCCGCGCCGCGCTCTCCTACCTCGGCGAGGACCCGGCGAAGGTGAAGGTAACCCTGCGCCTCGCCGACGTCGGCGGGCCCAGCGCCGGGCTGCTCTTCTCGCTCGGCATCGTCGACAAGCTCGACGGGGACGGTGCGGGCGGGGATCTCACCGGTGGCCGCAGTGTCGCCGGTACGGGAACGATCAACGCCGACGGCAAGGTCGGCGCGGTCGGCGGAGTGTCCCTGAAGACTCAGGCCGCGAAGCGAGATGGCGCGAGCGTCTTCCTCGTGCCCAAGGACGAGTGCTCCGACGCGCAGGCCGAACTCCCCGACGGGTTGAGGCTGATCCCGGTCACGGCCCTGAAGGACGCGGTGGACTCCCTTCGGGCGCTGGAGAAGGGCGGCAAGGTCCCGAGCTGCTGACCCCCGTCACTCATGCGATGCGCGCCGCCCCGGCTGCTGCTGCACCAGTCGCAGACGTAGATTCGCAAAGAGCGTTGCAAGAGGTTCTTTGCAACCAGTTCTTTGTAACTAGCCGTTCTTGATGAAGCCCTGCTCGATCAGCCAGTCCTTCGCCACCGTGTGCGGGTCCTCCCCCTCCACGTCCACCTTCGCGTTCAGGTCCTGCGCGATCTGCGTCGTCAGCCGCGCGCTCAGCGGGTTCAGCAGGCCCGCGATCGCCGGCCACTTCAGAATCGTCGCGCTGTGGATCTCCGGCGCCGCGTTGTAGTTGGGGAAGAAGTGCTTGTCGTCCGCGAGCGTGTCCAGATCCATCGCCTTGATCCGGCCGTCGGTGGTGTACGCCTCGCCCAGCAGGCACGAATCGGACTTCAACACCTGCGTGTAGATGATCCCGGCGTCCATCTTCTTGATGTTCCCGGCCGGGATCTTCATCCCGTACGCCTTCTCCAGGCCCGGCAGCCCGTCCTCGCGCGAGGCGAACTCGTTCTCCACGCAGAGCGTCACCGCCGACGGGTCCTTCTGCGACAGGGCCGCCAGGTCCGACATGGTCTTGAGCTTGTACTTCGCGTTGTTCCGCTTGCTGATAGCCAGCGTGTACGTGTTGTCCAGCGTGGACTGCGGCAGCCACGTCACGCCGTTCTTCAGATCCGCGTTGTGCACCGCCTGCCACTGCTCCTGCGGGTTGACGATCGGTTTCTGGTTCCCCTGGTAGGTGATCCAGGCGGTTCCCGTGTAGTCGTACATGGCGTCGGCGTCGCCGCCCACGATCGCCTGGCGCGCGCTGATCGAGCCGGGCAGGTTCGTACGGTCGAGCACCTCCGCGCCCGCCGCTTTGAAGATCAGGCCGATCATGTGGCCCAGGATGATGTTCTCGCTGAAGTTCTTCGAAGCGACCGTCAGCGACGCGCCCTTGAGCGGCTCGCCCCTGCCGACCGAGCCCGGCGCCACATCGTCCACCATCGGCGAGCCGCTCTTGAGCCCGCAGCCGGTCAGGCCCGTCAGGCCCGTCAGCGTCAGTGTGAGGACGACCGCCCCGCTCAGCGCCGTACGCACGTACCGCATCACGCCTCCAGTCCGCGCGGCGTCAGTGCCAGCTCTGCCAGCGAGGCCAGCCAGTCCACCAGCAGCGCCAGCACCACCGTCAGCACCGAGCCGAGCACCAGGACCGGCATTCGCTGGGTCTGGATGCCGGAGGTGATCAGGTCGCCCAGGCCCCCGCCGCCGCCGAAGGTGGCCAGCGTCGACGTGCCGACGTTCAGCACCAGCGCGGTCCGCACGCCCGCGAGGATCAGCGGTACGGCGAGCGGCAGTTCGACCTTCCTCAGGATGCCCATCGCGGACATGCCGATCCCGCGCGAGGCCTCCAGCAGCTGCGGGTCGATCGCCTTCAGACCGGCCACCGTGTTGGCGAGCACCGGCAGCACCGCGTAGATCACCATGCCGATGATCGCGGTGGACGGGCCGATGCCCAGCCAGATCACCAGCAGCGCCAGCAGGCCGATCGCCGGGGTCGCCTGGCCGACGTTGGCGGTCGCGGTGACCAGGGGGGCCGCGCGGCTGAGCCCCGGCCGGGTGAGGGCGATGCCCAGCGGGATCGCGATGATCAGCACCCAGAACGTGGAGATCGCGGTGAGTTGGATGCTCTGCCACAGCCGCAGCTGCACGTTGCCGCCCGACAGGGAGTTCTCCGCGATCGCGTCGAGGTCCGCGTTCGAGATCCACAGGAAGGTCACCAGCAGCACGACGGCGAGCACGGCGGGCATCACCACCAGCTTCTGCCAGGTGAACCGTGGCGGGGGCGGTGGTGGCGGCGCCGCCTCCCGTTCCTCATCGGCCAGCAGGTCCACCTCGGCCGAAGATGGCTCGCTCGTCCGCGCCTGAGACGGCTCGCTCATCCGCCCGCACCGCCCTCCAGCTCCACCTCGGTCCGGTGGTGGCGCAGCTCCTCCAGATCGTGCTGGTGCTCCATCGCGGCGAGCCGGTCGGCCTCCAGCATCTCCTGCACGGAGTTCATCAGCGTCTCCATGTCGACGACGCCGATGAACTCGCCGCGCCGCCCGGTCACCGCGACCCGGCCGCTGGAGTCGATGAGCACCGCCTCCAGCGCGTCGTGGAGCGTCGCGTCCCGGGTCACTGTGTCCTGCACCAGCTGCCCGGCCCGGGCAAGCGACCCCTTGGCGCGGATCAGATCGCCGCGCCGCAGCCATTTGTACGGGCGGTTCCTGCGGTCCAGCATCAGCAGCTCGTTGTACGGGCCCTCACGTAGCTTGTCGAAGATCGACTGGATCGGGTCGTCCACGGTCACCGTCGGGAACTCGGCGATCTCCACGTCTCGTACGCGCGTGAGGTTCAGCCGCTTCAGGGCCGCGCCCGCGCCCACGAATCCGGAGACGAAGTCGTCCGTCGGATTGGTGAGGATCGCCTCCGGGGTGTCGAACTGCGCGATGTGCGAACGCTCCCGCAGCACCGCGATCCGGTCCCCGAGCTTGATCGCCTCGTCGAAGTCGTGGGTGACGAAGACGATCGTCTTGTGCAACTCGTGCTGGAGCCGGATCAGTTCGTCCTGCAGATGATCGCGGGTGATCGGGTCGACCGCCCCGAACGGCTCGTCCATCAGCAGTACGGGAGGGTCCGCCGCCAGCGCCCGCGCGACGCCCACCCGCTGCTGCTGGCCGCCCGACAGCTGCCGTGGATAGCGCCCGTGGAACTCCCGCGGGTCGAGCCCCACCAGATCGAGCATCTCCTCGACCCGGTCCTTCACTCTCGACTTCGACCAGCCGACCATCTTCGGTACGAGGGAGATGTTCTCCGCGACCGTCATGTGCGGGAAGAGCCCGGACGACTGGATCGCGTATCCGATCTTCCGGCGCAGCTTCACCGGGTCGATGCCGGTGACGTCCTCGTCGCCGATCCTGATCCGTCCGGACGTCGGCTCGATCAGCCGGTTGATCATCCTCAGCGTGGTCGACTTCCCGCAGCCGGAGGGACCCACGAGGATCACCGTCTCGCCGGGCTTGATCTCCAGCGAGACGTTGTCCACGGCCGGGCTCGGACTGCCCGGATAGCGCTTGGTGAGGTTCTCCAGCTGGATGCGGGCGCCGGAGGCGGCGGAAGCGTCAGCGCTCCCGGTCTCCGTTCCCGTCCGGCTCTCGGTCTCAGTCACGGATCCCCTTGGAAATGGTCAGCCGTCCGAGCAGGACGTACGCGGCGTCGAAGAGCAGGGCGAGGATGACGATGCCGACCGTGCCGGCGAGGACCTGGTTGATCGCGTTGGCGCTGCCCAGCGAGGCGATGCCGCGGAAGATCTCATTGCCGAGCCCGGGCCCGGAGGCGTACGCGGCGATCGCGGCGATGCCCATCAGCATCTGGGTGGCGACCCGGATGCCGGTGAGGATCGGCGGCCAGGCGAGCGGCAGCTCCACCCGGAACAGCCGGGCGGTCCGGGACATCCCGATGCCCATGGCGGCATCCACCAGGGAGGGGTCCACGCCGCGCAGTCCCACGATGGCGTTACGGACGATGGGTAGCAGCCCGTACAGCGTCAGCGCGATCACCGTGGGCGGCACGCCCAGGCCCACCAGCGGGATCAGCAGACCGATCAGGGCGAGGGAGGGAATGGTGAGGATGGTGGCCGTGGAGGTGATGGCCAGATTCCCGCCCCAGGTGCTGCGATAGGTGAGCAGAGCGATCGCGATGCCCAGCACAGTGGCGATGACCATGCACTGGAAGACGGCGCTGGCCTGCTGGAAGGCGTCGGTGAGCAGCTGCTGGTGATGGCCCGCGAGATAGTCCCAGAAGCTCAACCCGTGTCACCTCAGACCTCTTCGTCCTCCGCAGCCTGCTCCACCAGCGGAATGATCCGCAAGGGGACCGGATTCTCCATGACGATCGCCGTGGACGCCCGCACGATGCCATCAAAACCGACAACCCGGTCGATCACACGTTGGAGATCGGCGTTGGAACGGGCGACGAGTCGGCAGAGCATGTCGCCGTGACCTGTGGTGGTGTGCAGCTCCAGCACCTCGGGGACGCCGTCCAAATGGGCGCGTACGTCCGCACCTTGTCCCTGCTTGATCTCCAGGGTCGCGAAGGCGGTGACGGGGTAGCCGAGCGCGGCCGGATCGACCTCCGGGCCGAAACCGCGGATGACGCCATTTGACTGAAGGCGGTCCAGGCGGGCCTGCACGGTGCCGCGGGCCACACCGAGGCGGCGGGACGCCTCGAGCACCCCTATCCGCGGCTCGCGCGCGAGGAGGACGATGAGCCAGCCGTCCAGATGATCGATCGCCATGGTGTCTCCCGAATGGTCATCCTGTACAGATAGCCCTCCCATAGTGCTCGCGAGCTATGCAGATTGCCCAGTGGAAACTCAAACTATTGCGCACCTTGTGGATCGGAGGGAGTCTGCCGTCATGACTGAGACCACCCATCGCACCCCGGACACCGCGCGCAAGGCAGACCCCTTCCCGGTGAAGGGAATGGACGCGGTCGTCTTCGCCGTCGGCAACGCCAAGCAGGCTGCGCACTACTACTCCACCGCCTTCGGCATGAAGCTGGTCGCCTATGCCGGACCGGAGAACGGCAGCCGCGAGACCGCGAGTTACGTGCTGACCAACGGCGCCGCGCGCTTCGTCTTCGCCTCCGTCATCAAGCAGTCCACCGACTGGGGCCGTTTCCTCGCCGAGCATGTCGCCGAGCACGGCGACGGCGTCGTCGACCTGGCCATCGAGGTGCCGGACGCACGGGCCGCGTACGCGTACGCCACCGAGCACGGCGCCCGCGGCATCACCGAGCCGTACGAGATCAAGGACGAGCACGGCACGGTGGTGCTGGCCGCGATCGCGACGTACGGCAAGACCCGGCACACGCTGGTCGACCGCTCCGGCTACGACGGTCCCTACCTGCCGGGCTTCGTTGCCGCCGCCCCGATCGTCGAGCCGCCCGCCAAGCGCACCTTCCAGGCCATCGACCACTGCGTCGGCAATGTCGAGCTCGGCAGGATGAACGACTGGGTGGCCTTCTACAACAAGGTCATGGGCTTCACCAACATGAAGGAGTTCGTGGGCGACGACATCGCCACCGAGTACTCCGCCCTGATGTCGAAGGTCGTCGCCGACGGCACGCTGAAGGTGAAGTTCCCGATCAACGAGCCGGCGATCGCGAAGAAGAAGTCGCAGATCGACGAGTACCTCGAGTTCTACGGCGGCGCCGGCGTCCAGCACATCGCGCTCGCCACGAACGACATCGTCGCGACGGTCCGGAGCATGCGCGCGGGGGGAGTTCAGTTCCTGGACACGCCCGACTCGTACTACGACACGCTCGGCGAGTGGGCCGGCGAGACGCGGGTGCCGGTCGAGACGCTGCGCGAGCTGAAGATCCTGGTCGACCGCGACGAGGACGGCTATCTGCTGCAGATCTTCACCAAGCCGGTGCAGGACCGGCCGACGGTCTTCTTCGAAATGATCGAGCGGCACGGTTCGATGGGCTTCGGAAAGGGCAACTTCAAGGCGCTCTTCGAGGCGATCGAGCGCGAGCAGGAGAAGCGCGGAAACCTGTAGCGCCCAGTCCCTGAGTTCGGCGGCCCCACGGATCCTGACCCGTGGGGCCGCCGAACTGCCCGCGATCGGCGGCTGGACCTCGGCGCGGAGACTGTCGCCGCGCAGCGGCTGGGTCCGTGGCCGGGGCCCTCACTCGCTCCGCTGCGACGGCGTCGGGCTCGCCGAAGGCTCTGCCGCCTCCGCGCTCTGCTCCGGCGACGGCTGCGTCTCCTGGGCGGCGTCCGAGCTGCTCCGGTCCGACGAGGGCGAAGCCTCCTCGTTCTCCGAAGCCGCGTCCGACGGCCTGCCTTCCGAGGGCGGCGACGCCTCCTCGTCCGCCGGGGTCGCACTTTCACCCGATGCCGATGCCGAGTCCGAAGCCGAGTCCGAAGCGGAGTCCGACCCCGAACCCGAGTCCGGCTCGGCCTCTGCCTCCGCCTCCATCTCTTCGGGGTCGTAGCCCAGCACGTCGTTCGGCCCGCCCGGCGGCGGCTCCCCCAGCTCCTCCAGCGCCTCCTCCGCCGCCGGGGCCAGCAGGGGCGAGAAGTACGGGTTGATCCGCAGCGCCTCGCCGAGGTGGCGCCGGGCCGGGCCGGACAGGCCAAGCGCGCGTTCGATCTCGCCGCGGTGGTACGCGAAGAGCGGGCTCCGCAGCCCCTGTTCCGTCGCCGACTTCGCGTAGGTCAGCGCCTCCGTCGCCCTGCCGGCGCGGTACAGCGCCCAGCCCAGCGCGTCCTCCACGTACATGCTCCGGTGCCCTCGGTCCCACTCGGCCTGCATGCGTTGCACCGCCGACTGTGGATCGCCGTGGTCCGCCTCGAAGAGGCCGAGCACGAGCTCCTCGTTCACCCCGTCGATCCCCGCCCGCTCCGACCTCTTGCGCAGCTTCTCGTACTGGGAGGCCGCATCCCCGTTCAGCTCCAGCGACGAGTACAACTCGCCCGCCTCCAGGGCGTATTCGGGCAGCTCGGCATGGTCGAGCGCCGACTGGTAGTCGTGGAAGGCCTCATCCGTACGGCCCAGCGCCGCCAGCGCACGCCCTCGTGACGCCAGTGACGGATGGTGGTCCGGCGCCAGCTTCAGCGCCCTGTCGTACTCCTCGATCGCCTCCTCGGGCTCGCCCCGATCCCACGCCAGGTCGCCCAGACGGTGCAGCGCGGCCGCCTTCTCCGCGGGCGCCTCGGCGCTGCCCACAGCGTCGTACGCCTTCGCCGCCGCGTCCTCGCGCCAGCCGCGGTCGCGGTAGACCTGGGCCATCCGGCCGAGCGTCTGCCCGCCCGGGTGCAGTTTCGTGAGCTTGTCCATCGCCTTGCCCACGGCCTTGTAGTCGCCGAGCCCGCTGTAGGCGTCGATCAGCACCTGATACGCCGTCCACCGCTTCGGCTTCTGCTCCACCGCGCGCTCGCCCAGTCTGCGCGCCTTGGTGAAGTCGTGCCGGGCGTTGGCCAGTGCCGCGAGCCCCACCAGCGCGTCGGCGTTGCCCTCATCGCCCGGCAGCACGTCCAGCGAGCGCTGCAGCGCTTCCTCCGCCTTCGGGTAGTACGCCGTGTCCGCCACCCGGGAGCCCCGCTCCACGTACGCCGACCCCAGCACCGCCCACGACTCCTCGTCCCGCGGGTGGGCCCGTACCCACCGCTCGCGGTCCTCGATGAGCGCCTTCAGATCCAGCAGACTGGCAGGCGCCCCCGCCCCCACCGCCGCCATCGCGCGCCCGGCCGCACCCGGCGTGGGCCGCGGCCCCTCGTTGCCCCACCCGGGCGCGAGCGTGATCACCCCGACAACCAGCGTCGCCCCGACCAGCGTGCTGATCGCGGCGTTCTTCACGTGTTCGCTCTTCATGGCGCTCACTGTGCGCCAGCGCACAGTCAATACGAAGAACACACCCCGCCCCGCGAGGCTGAAGGCGGACGGGTTCACACCGATGGCCCCCCGGTGCGAGGCTTGCACCATGGACGATCTTCTCGCGCGGCTGCGCGCCGGGCTGCCTGCCGAAGCCCTGATCACCGACCGGGACGTCACGGTCTCGTACGCCAACGACATGGCGAGCTTCTGCGCTGCGGGCACCCCGGCAGTCGTCGTCCTGCCACGCACCGTCGAGCAGGTCCAGCACGTCATGCGCACCGCGACCGCGCTGCGCGTCCCGGTCGTGCCGCAGGGCGCCCGCACCGGCCTGTCCGGCGGCGCCAACGCCTCCGAGGGCTGCATCGTGCTGTCCCTGACCAAGATGGACCGGATCCTGGAGATCAGCCCGGTCGACCGGATCGCCGTCGTCGAGCCGGGTGTGGTCAACGCCGTGCTGTCCCGCGCGGTCAACGAACACGGCCTGTACTACCCGCCGGACCCCTCCAGCTGGGAGACGTGCACCATCGGGGGCAACATCGGCACCGCGTCCGGCGGCCTGTGCTGCGTCAAGTACGGAGTGACCGCGGAGTACGTGCTGGGACTGGACGTCGTCCTCGCCGACGGCCGCCTGATGACCACCGGCCGCCGCACCGCCAAGGGCGTCGCCGGCTACGACCTCACCCGCCTCTTCGTCGGCTCAGAAGGCAGCCTCGGCATCGTTGTCAAGGCCGTCCTCGCGCTCCGCCCGCAGCCCCCCGCCCAGCTCGTGCTCGCGGCCGAGTTCGACTCCGCTGCCGCCGCCTGCGAGGCCGTCTGCGCGATCATGGAGCGCGGCCACACCCCCTCGCTGCTCGAGCTCATGGACCGGACGACCGTGCACGCCGTCAACGCCATGGCGAACATGGGCCTGCCCGACTCCACGGAGGCACTCCTCCTCGCCGCCTTCGACACCCCGGACCCCGCCGCCGATCTGGCCGCCGTCGGCGCGTTGTGCGGCGCGGCGGGCGCCACCGAGGTCGTCCCGGCCGACACCGTCGCCGAGTCCGAACTCCTCCTTCAGGCACGGAGGTTGTCCCTCACCGCCCTGGAGACCGTCAAATCGGCCACGATGATCGACGATGTCTGCGTGCCGCGCTCGAAGCTCGGCGCGATGATCGAGGGCACGGCCGTCATCGCCGAGAAGTACGACCTCACCATCGGCGTCTGCGCGCACGCGGGCGACGGCAACACCCACCCCGTCGTCTGCTTCGACCACACCGACGCGGACGAATCCCGGCGCGCCCGCGAGTCCTTCGACGAGATCATGGCTCTCGGCCTGGAGCTCGGCGGCACCATCACGGGCGAACACGGCGTCGGTGTACTGAAGAAGGAGTGGCTGGCGCGCGAACTCGGCCCGGTAGGCGTGGAGATGCAGCGCGGCATCAAGCAGACCTTCGACCCGCTCGGCATCCTCAATCCGGGCAAGCTCTTCTGAGTCCGCAGCCCTACGACCCATGCCCGATGGTCCGGACGCCGCTCTCCGCATAGCGTGAAGAGAGAGGTCAAACCGCCTCACACCACAGAGGAGGAGCCGTGCCCGCACGCCTTGACCACACCATCGTCCACAGCCGCGACCGGTTCGCCGGCGCCCGCTTTCTCGCCGAGCTGATCGCGGAGCCGGAGCCCAAGCCTTTCGGCCCGTTCGCCAGCCTGCCGCTGGAGGGCGGCGTCACTCTCGACTATCTCGATGAACGAGGCCCCATAACCTCCCAGCATCTGGCCTTTCTGGTCTCGGAGGACGAGTTCGACGAGATCTTCGGCCGGATCACCGAGCGTGAACTGCCGTACTGGGCCGACCCCGGACACGACAAGCCGCAGCAGATCAACTACCTCTTCGGCGGCCGCGGGGTGTACATCGACGACCCCGACGGCCACTCCATCGAATTCATCACGCATACGTACGTCACCGACTGACCGCGACTAGCCGTCGCTCTGCGACGACTCGTCCGAAGGCCAGGCGTTGCGCAGCCACAGATCGTCGGCCGCGGTGGGGGCGAGCAGCTTGGCGAGGCCGTCGTCGATGTCGATGTGCTCGGACTCGGAGCCCTGGGGAACCGCCCGCAGGGTCCTCTCCAGCCAGCCGGAGACCACGGCGGGGGGTGCTTCGAGCAGTGCGTCGCCGTCGGGGGAGCTCAGGGCGATGAGCACCACGCTGTCGGCGTCGGCGTCGGCGTCGTCCCGGTCCTCGACCTTGGCCGGCCGGATCCGGACGTCTCCGTAGCCGGACGGCCTGAAGACCCCCTCGACCAGCAACTCGCGGGCGAAGGCCCACTTGACGGGGTTGTCGGAGCCGATGTGAAAGGTGATGTGCACGGCGTACGGGTCGTCCGTGCGGTAGGTCAGCCGGGCCGGGACGGGGATGCCGAGATCGGGCGACAGCACCAGTTGGAGATCCAGCTCGCGTTCCACCACGGTGTGCATGACGGTGCCCTTCCTTCCGCTACGAGGCCTTGTGAGCGTGCCTTGCAGGGAGGGAGCGCGCTCCTGCGCGGCTATGACGCGCCTTTCTGCAACAACTTTCTGTGATGTCGCGGTGACTGGAAAGTGGTCGTTAGGGCAGGACCGGCCCGGGGATGCGCGAGCGTCTGATAGATGTGGTGCCTTGAATTGAGGCTCTCAAGGAGATACAGGACCACGGTGATGAGCGCCCCCACCCCGGCCACCGGCGACGGCAGCCCCACGCCCGGCTACTACCCGGATCCATCCATTCCTGGATATGTCAGGTACTGGAACGGTGCGGCCTGGGTGCCCGGCACAAGCCGGCCCGCGCCCGGGACGGACGAGGCGATGCCTGCCGCGCCCGGCCCGGCGGCAGCCGGGGCCGACGTGCCTGCGGCCCAACGCCAGGCCCCGGCCGCGATGGAGGAGACCGGTCCGGTCTTCTTCGACGAGGAGCCGAACGACGAACCGTCACGCCCGGAGCCGGCCACCGCCTGGCAGGCCGACGCCGCGCGCCAGAGCGGATTCGGCGGCGAACGCGACAACCGCGTCGCGTGGGGCGGCGGCCAGGACCCGCGCACGCCTGACCGGGCCGGCGCGTCCGCCGACCCGCGTCTGCCCGCCTCGTCGGGCGCGCCCGCGGACCCGACGGGCGGCGCCCTGCCGGGCGTACGTTCGCTGGGCCCGGCCGCCGGGGGCGAGCCCACCACGGACGGCACGGTCTCGATCCGCGCCCTGCGCCCGAGCAAGGGCGGTCCGGCCGCCGGGAGTTCGGGCACGGCGGACCCCGCGGCGGCCGCGCCCGCCGACGACCCGTCCGCCCGCCACCCCCAGCCGCAGCCGCCCGCCGACGGGACGGTCTCCATCCGCGCGCTGCGCGCCGGTGGCGGAGCGCCCGCCGGGCAGGCCGATGGACCGTTCTCCGTCCGGTCCATGACACCGGGCGCATCCGCGGCGCCCACCACGCCCGCGGCCCCGGCCGCGCCCGCTCAGCCCCAGCCGCAGGCCCCGGCCCAGCGCCGCCCGCAGCCGCAGGCGCCCGTCCAGCCGCAGCCCCAGCCGCAGGCGCCCGTCCAGCCGCAGCCCCAGCCGCAGGTGCCCGCGCAGTCCCAGGCGCCCGTCACCAACGGCCCCGGCGGCGGCTCCGCCTCCTGGGCGCAGCAGGTCCATCGGCTCGCCCAGCCCGGATCCGCGGACGCCGCAGAGGCCGAGCAGCCCGTCGTGCCCTGGAAGCCGCCGGTCAGCGACCCGTTCCTGCAGGCCGCCCAGGCTCAGGCGGCGGCCCGTCCCGCCTCGCTCGGCAAGCGGCTCGCCGCCCGGCTGATCGACGCCCTGCTGCTCGGAGCGCTGGTGGGCGCCGTCGCCGTACCCGTCCTGTCCCAGGCGCGCGCCCATGTCGACGAGAAGATCGAGGCGGCGAAGCAGTCGGGCGAGACGGTCACCGTCTGGCTGGTCGACTCCACCACCGTGGGCCATCTCGGCATCATCCTCGGCGCGCTGCTGGTCCTCGGTGTGCTGTACGAGGCGCTGCCGACGGCGAAGTGGGGCCGCACTCTCGGCAAGAAGCTCTGCGGGCTCACGGTCTGGGACATCGAGTCCCACCAGCCCCCGTCCTTCGGGGCCGCGCTGCGCCGCTGGCTCGTCTACAGCGTGCTCGGCGTGATCGCACTCGGGGTGCTCAATGTGCTGTGGTGCCTGTTCGACCGCCCGTGGCGGCAGTGCTGGCACGACAAGGCGGCGCACACCTTCGTGACCGGCTGATTCGCGACCGGCTGACCGCGTTCCCCCGAACGGCGTGCGAGCCGTTGCGGGGGCCATCGGGGCGCGGTGCACTGCCCCCATGAGCAACAACCATCCGCCGCCCGGCCAGCCGCCCGAGGACGACCCCTTCTTCAAGAAGCCCCAGGAACCCACGCCGCCGTCGGCGGGCGGTCCTCAGGAGCCCCGGCCCCCGGGGGGACCGCCGCCGCCCGGAGGCCCGTACGGGCCTCCACCGGGTGGCTCCGGTCCGTACGACGGCGGTGGCGGCCAGCCGCCGCCGGGCGGTCCGAACGCCTACGGAGGGGCGTACGGCGGCGCGGACCCGCTGTCCGGGATGCCGCCGCTCGCGGACTTCGGCAGGCGGTTCCTGGCCCGCGTGATCGACGTGCTGATCGTCTTCGTGCCGCTCTTCCTGATCTCTCTGGCCTTCGGAGGCTGGGACGTCGGGACGGACGACGGCGACAGCTGGGACGACTTCACCAACCAGGTGAACACCGGAAGGCAGTGGATCTGGTCGCTGGTCTCCCTGGTCGCGTACGTCGGCTATGACACCGTGATGACCGCCAAGGGGCACGGTCAGACCGTCGGCAAGCGCCTGATGAAGATCCGGGTCGCCATGCTCAACGACGGCAGCGTGCCGGACGTCAGCTCCTCGCTGATGCGAGCGATCGTCCTCTGGGTGCCCGCGCTGGTCTGCTGCTTCTGCCTCTGGTGGCTCATCATCATCGCGACGATCCTGGCCGACAAGCCGTACAAACAGGGTCTGCACGACAAGGCGGGCAAGACGGTCGTGGTGTCAGCGCCGCAGTGAGGGCTCGCCGACCCTGGTCTCTGCGCCCGCGTGCGCGCGCGATGCGGACACCCGGGTGGTGAGACCGTCGGCGGAGGCGGCCGAGGCGGCAGGGGTGGAAACACCGGAGGCGGCGGCATGGTTCGTACGGACCGTGCCCGCCGCCTTCGTCGTCCTCGGTCCCCGTGCGGTCCTGCCCATCGGCAGGGCGACGGCGACCACCAGGCCGAGCGCCATCGACGCGACGCCTATGGCGGCGACAGCGATGCCGTTGGCGGTACGGGTGAGCAGCAGCAGGGCGAGGGTCGAGAAGACCACAGTGGCCGAACCGTAGGCGAGCTGTGCGGCAGTCGGACGCGGCATGACGGAATCCGTCCTCGGGACATGGTCGGGGGGTGTCTCTCTCAACGCGGTCGCACTGACAAATGACTCTACGACGGTGGATGCCCTGGAGGAACGGGCGGTAAGCGTGACCTAACCCACGGTGCCGGTGCACGGGGGGCGCACGGAGTCATTCGTTCGGCCAACTGCCTAATCCGGTGCGCCCGTTGTTCGATTGTTCGTCGTCCGGATACCGGAACTTGGCTCGCGCATAGTGCAGTTGGTCTGCTCAAGTCAAGGTCTGTCTTTTCTCCGGCAACTCCGGTCGAATGTCGTCACTTGTGACGCGACACCGCGCGCGGACGACCCCACATCCGGTCCGTTGCGACGGACCGCGGGGGAGGACAGCATCAAGTGACCACCAAGCGACGGACGATCAGAGCGTCCGCGATGCTCGTGGCCCTGGCCGCGAGCACCGCGTCGGCCTCGGCGTTCAGTAGCGCGCAGGCCGACAACCAGCCGTCGTCGGCATCGACAGGCATCGAGCGCCATGACCCGGCGCCGCAGAAGGGCCATGTCGAGCACGATCTCGAGGGCCCGTTCAGCAAGCAGCAGGAGCAGCAGCGCGAGGCTGCGCTGGAGCAGGTCATAGCCGGCGACGCGACCGTGCAGAAGCGCGGCGCGTCCAATGTCGTGAAGCTCGGCGAGAAGAAGTACGTCGAGCTCGGCCGGGAGAAGACGGACAAGATCTTCACGATCCTGGTGGAGTTCGGCGACAAGGTCGACGACACCACCATGTTCGACCCGGACGGCCCGGAGGGCCCAGAGGCACCGGTCAAGAAGTACGGGGGCACGCCGGGCCCGCTGCACAACAAGATCGCCCAGCCGGACCGTAAGAACGACAACTCCACGGCCTGGCAGGCGGATTACAACCAGAAGCACTTCCAGGACCTGTACTTCGGCACCGGCAAGGACAAGACCGGTCAGCCGAAGCACTCCCTGAAGACCTACTACGAGAAGACCTCCTCGGGCCGTTACTCGGTCGACGGCGAGGTCTCCGACTGGGTCAAGGTCGACTACAACGAGGCCCGCTACGGCTCCAACTACTGCGGCGACAGCAACTGCGCCAACGTCTGGGACACGGTCAAGGACGGTGTCACCTCCTGGGCCGCCGACCAGAAGGCCAAGGGCCGTACCGACGCGCAGATCAAGGCGGACCTGGCCAAGTACGACCAGTGGGACCGCTACGACTTCGACAACGACGGCAACTTCAACGAGACCGACGGCTACATCGACCACTTCCAGATCGTCCACGCGGGCGAGGACGAGTCGGCGGGCGGCGGCGCCGAGGGCACCAACGCCCTGTGGGCGCACCGCTGGTACGCGTACGGCACCGACGCGGGCAGGACCGGCCCGGCGAACAACAAGGCCGGCGGCACCCAGATCGGCTCCACCGGCATCTGGGTCGGTGACTACACCATGCAGCCCGAGAACGGCGGCCTCGGTGTCTTCGCCCACGAGTACGGTCACGACCTCGGTCTGCCCGACCACTACGACACCTCGGGCAAGGGCGAGAACTCGACCGGCTTCTGGAGCCTGATGTCGGCCGGCTCCTGGCTCGGCACCGGCAAGGACTCCATCGGCGACCTGCCGGGCGACATGAACGCCTGGGACAAGCTGCAGCTGGGCTGGCTCAACTACACCAAGGGCAAGGCGGGGACGAAGTCCACGCACAAGCTGGGTGTGGCGGCGTACAACACCAAGAACCCGCAGGCGCTCGTCGTCGAGCTGCCGAAGAAGCCGGTCACCACGACTGTCGTGAAGCCCTCCGAGGGCTCCAAGCAGTGGTGGAGCGACATGGGTGACGACCTCAAGAACACCCTGTCCCGCCCGGTCGACCTCACCGGCAAGTCCAAGGCCTCCCTCGAGCTTTCTGGCTGGTGGGACATCGAGGCGGGCTACGACTACCTGTACGCCGAGGTGTCGACGGACGGCGGCGCCAACTGGACGCCGGTGGACGGCACGGCGGACGGCAAGCCGATCAGCCGCGACGCGGGCGACAAGCCGGCGCTGACCGGTGCGTCGAACGCGTACAAGAAGCTGGCGTACTCGCTGGACGCGTACGCCGGCAAGAAGGTCGACGTCCGCTTCCGCTACCAAACGGACGGCGGCGCGGGCGGCAAGGGCTTCGCGGCGGACGCGCTGAGCGTGGTCGCGGACGGCAAGGCGCTGTTCACCGACAACGCCGAGGGCGACGACGCGGGCTGGACCTCGAAGGGCTTCTCGCGCATCGGTGAGTCCTTCACCAAGGAGTACGAGCAGTACTACCTGGCCGAGAACCGTCAGTACGTCTCGTACGACAAGACGCTGAAGGTCGGCCCGTACAACTTCGGCTTCAAGGCGCCGAAGGACTCCTGGGTCGAGCACTACCCGTACCAGAACGGCCTGCTGATCTGGCTCTGGGACACCTCGCAGAAGGACAACAACACCAGCCAGCACCCGGGCCGTGGCCTGGTCCTGCCGGTGGACGCGCACCCGAAGGCCATGAAGTGGGCGGACGGCACGCTGCTGCGGAACAAGATCCAGGCGTTCGACTCGACCTTCAGCCGGTGGCGGACCGACGGCTTCACGCTGCACAAGGCCGACGTCGGGCTCCGGATCAAGCCGCAGGCGGGCAACCCGGTCTTCGACGACCGCAAGGGTGTGTACTGGTTCGCCGAGAACCCGACGGCGGGTGTCCAGGTAACTGACACCAACACCAAGATCTCGATCGTGAGCGAGCCGCTGAACGGCCAAACGATCACGGTCAAGGTCGGCCCGTCGACCAAGTAATTCGCGTTTTAGCAGGTCAGAGCATGATCGGCCGTCGCCCTCTAGCGGGCGGCGGCCGATCGTGTTTAGGTGCGTCTTGCCAGGTCCTTATTGACATGCCATCTCACGGGGGAGTGGTTCCGCATGCCCGGCGGAGGTTTTTGCAAGTTGCCGAACGGCAACGTGGTGGTCGCGCTCAGCCTGCCGAGCCCGGTGGGCGACGGCAGCCAGGTCCGCTTTCTGGTCCTCGCCGCGAACCGCGCCAGGGCGCTGACGCGGCTGCGGAATCTGGGTCTGCGGGCGGTGTATCTGCGGGGCAACGCGGAACCGCCGACCCCGGACGAGATCACGGCGGTGCTGCACCATCCGGACGGCCTGCTGTGGCGTGCGACGCCGGAGGTCCGCGAGGAGCTCTGGCACCCGATAGGGGCGCTGCTGAGCCCGGCGCGCTTGGCGTGAACCGGGGCTCCGCCCCGGACCTCCCCCATAGCCCTTCGGGCATGGGAGGTGCCCCCACCCCCTACGCCCTGCGGGCGTGGGGGGACCCCCACGCCCGCAGGGCGGCGAGGCTGGAATTCAGCCCCGGCAGTCACACCACCGGCTTGCCGGACAGCTCCACGCCCGCCGCCCGCAGCTCCGCCAGCGCCTTCTGCGTCGTCTCCTGCGCGACGCCCGCCGTCAGGTCGAGCAGCACATGCGTCGTGAAGCCCGCCCGCGCCGCGTCCAGCGCCGTCGCCCGTACGCAGTGGTCCGTCGCGATGCCGACCACGTCGACCTCGGAGACCTCACGCGCCCGCAGCCACGCCGCCAGCGTCGTGCCGTTCTCGTCCGTGCCCTCGAAGCCGCTGTACGCAGCCGCGTACGCGCCCTTTTCGAAGACCGCGTCGATCGCGCCCGACGCGACCGCCGGAGCGAAGTTCGGGTGGAAGCCCACGCCCTCCGTGCCGGCGACGCAGTGCGGCGGCCACGACCTGACGTAGTCCGGGTGCTCCGAGAAGTGGTCGCCCGGCTCTATGTGGTGGTCGCGGGTGGCGACGACATGGCGGTAGCCCGGCTGGGCCTGGCCCACCAGGTCCGTGATGGCGGCTGCGACTTCGGCACCCCCCGCCACCGCGAGGCTGCCGCCCTCGCAGAAGTCGTTCTGAACGTCCACGACGATCAAGGCGCGGTGCATGGCGGGTGTCCTTCGATGGGGGGCGGCGGGGAGACCTGCGGGCGGCGAGCGGATGTATTGAGCCTAGAGACTCCGGACGCCTTGCGGGAGAGGGCTTCAGGCGGCGTTCACGCGGACTCCGTCGTACGTACTTCGTCACGCGTACTCGGTGGGCAGGACCGGCTCGCCCCTGGACAGCTGCATCGCCGACATCGGCAGCCCCGCCCGCGCGGCGATGTGCCGCTCGCGCACCGCGTCCAGCGGCTCGCGGGCGACGACCTCGCCGCCCTTGACCAGCTCCACCAGCAGCTGCCGGTCCACGAGGTCCGGCGGCACCGCGTCGACGCAGATCACCTCCGCCTCGGCGACCCCGTCCGCGTCCAGCCGGCGCGCGGCCCATTTGCGGCCGCCGATGGAGGTCTTGCCGCCCAGCGACTTCTTCGCGACCGGCAGCAGCGGAGCCTTGGGGTCGGCGGACCCGGACCTGGCGACCAGCTTGTAGACCATCGAGCAGGTGGGGTGCCCGCTACCGGTGACCAGCTGTGTTCCCACGCCGTACGCGTCCACCGGCGCCGCGGCCAGTGAGGCGATGGCGTACTCGTCCAGGTCCGAGGTGACCACGATCTTGGTGCCGGTCGCGCCGAGCTCGTCCAGCTGCTGCCGCACACGGTGGGCGACCAGCAGCAGGTCCCCGGAGTCGATGCGTACGGCTCCGAGCTCGGGACCGGCGATGTCCACCGCCGTACGGACGGCCTCGGCCACGTCGTAGGTGTCCACCAGCAGCGTCGTGCCCCGCCCGAGCGAGTCGACCTGCGCCTGGAAGGCGTCGCGCTCGCTGTCGTGCAGCAGGGTGAAGGCGTGTGCGCTGGTGCCCACCGTCGGAATGGCGTAGCGGAAGCCCGCCGCCAGATCGGAGGTGGAATTGAAGCCGCCGACGTACGCCGCGCGGGCCGACGCGACCGCGGAGAGCTCGTGCGTACGCCGTGCGCCCATCTCGATCAGCCGCCGCCCGCCCGCCGCCGTCGACATCCGGGAGGCCGCGGCCGCGATCGCCGAGTCGTGGTTGAGGATCGACAGGACGACGGTCTCCAGCAGCACGCACTCGGCGAAGGTGCCCTCGACCCGCATGATCGGCGAGCCCGGGAAGTAGACCTCGCCCTCCGGATAGCCCCAGATGTCTCCGCCGAAGCGGTACGAGGCGAGCCACCGCAGGGTCGGCTCGTCGACGATCTTCCGCTCTTTGAGAAAGTCCAGCACGCCCGCGTCGAAGCGGAAGTTCTCGACGGCGTCGAGCACCCGGCCGGTGCCCGCCACGACGCCGTACCGCCGGCCCTCGGGGAGCCTGCGGGTGAAGACCTCGAAGACGGATCGGCGATCGGCGGTTCCGGACTTCAGTGCCGCCTGGAGCATCGTGAGCTCGTACTGGTCGGTGAAGAGCGCCGTCGACGGAACGTCCACCGGCAGCCCAAGGTCCGCAGGGTTCATACGCCGGATGCTACCGCACATCTCGTCAGAGTGACGAGATGTGCGGGTCGTTTGTGCGATGAGCCCTCTTGGGTGGCAGCATGGACCAGGTGAGTGTTGCTCCCACAGAGATCGAACGCCCTGAGTCGGCGGAAGAGACCTTCGCCGTGCCCGAGCCCGACGTGCCGTGGGTGACGCTCGTCCACAACGATCCGGTCAACCTGATGAGCTACGTCACCTATGTCTTCCAGGCCTATTTCGGCTACTCCAAGGACAAGGCGCACAAGCTGATGCTCGATGTCCATCACAAGGGACGCGCCGTCGTCTCCAGCGGCAGCCGCGAGGAGATGGAGCGTGACGTGCAGGCGATGCACGGTTACGGCCTGTGGGCGACGCTGTCCCAGGACCGCTTCTGATGGCCGGGCACTTCGAGTCGATTCCCGGCGGCGGCGCCGCCGTCGCGCTCGACGAGGTCGAGATCTCCATCCTGCGCTCGCTGGCCGTACAGCTGCTTGAGCTGATCGGGCCCGGCGACGAGCCGGTGGAGGGCGAGGACCCGCTGGCCGCGCTGTTCGCCGAGGGGCCGAGTGAGCCGCCGACCGACCCGGCGCTGGCCCGCCTCTTCCCGGAGGCGTACGCAGGTCCCGGCGCCGACATAGAGGACGAGGAACTGCTCGCCGCGTCTTCGGAGTTCAGGCGCTTCACCGAGAAGGACCTGCGCTCCCGCAAGCGCGACGACGCGCTCGCGGTCGTCCGCACCCTCGACTCGCTGGCCTCGGCCGGCGAGGGCGGCGCCGTCCTGAAGCTGACCGCCGACGACTGTCTGCACTGGCTCGGCGCGCTCAACGACCTGCGGCTGACCATCGGCACCCGTCTGGAGGTCGGCGACGAGGACGAGAACGGCGAGCTGTACCGGCTGCCCGACTCCGACCCGCGCAAGCCGATGGTGATGGCCTATCTCTGGCTCGGCGCGCTCCAGGAGACGCTCGTCGAGACGCTGATGTCCTGACTCCGCGGCTCCTGACTCCTGATGTCCTGAGATGTCCATGTGGGCGCCATCGGGCGTTCGCTCAACGGACACTCAAATCCGGATAACGATCCCGTCACCACAGCGCCTTGGATTGCGTTGCCGAGGGACGTTTGTCCCCTTCTTCGTGTGGCGTGCGGCACGTTTCCCTGGGTGAATCAATGTTGCAGGCGTGATAAATCTTCACGACCGCCTGCGGGACGCCACCCATGTCCCCGGGGGCGCTTGGGCCGGCTGACCGCCGGTAGCACTCCATCCACTTCCGGGGGGATCAGGACCTGGTCCGCAGTCGCGCGGCAGACGCGGCGCGCGGGCCAGCATGGAGAAAGGGCGCATCACCATGACCTCACTGCAGGTCGACAAGCACGACGGCAATGAGGCCGCGGGGTCCGCGGCAGGCGGAGACGAGGGCTACCAGCGCGGACTGGGTGCTCGTCAGATCCAGATGATCGCGATTGGCGGGGCCATCGGCACCGGCCTCTTCCTCGGCGCGGGCAAGGGCATCTCCAAGGCCGGCCCCAGCCTCATCCTGGCCTACGCCATCGCGGGCCTGGTCATCTTCTTCATCATGCGGGCGCTGGGCGAGCTGCTCATGTACCGCCCGGTCTCGGGGTCCTTCTCCGAGTACGCGCGTGAGTTCGTCGGTCCCTTCGCGGGCTTCGTCACCGGATGGACGTACTGGCTCTTCTGGGTCGTCACCGGCATCACCGAAGTCACCGCGGCCGCCACGTACATGACGTACTGGTGGGACATTCCGCAATGGCTCTCCGCGCTGGTCTTCACGGTCATCCTCTACGGCGCGAACCTCATCTCCGTGAAGCTCTTCGGCGAGCTGGAGTTCTGGTTCTCGATGGTCAAGGTGACGGCCATCATCGGCATGATCCTGATCTGCGCCGGTGTACTCACGATCGGCTTCTCCGACGCCGGTGACACCGCGTCCGTCACGCACCTGTGGTCCGACGGCGGCTTCTTCCCCAAGGGCATCGGCGGCACGCTGATGACCCTTCAGCTCGTGATGTTCGCCTTCCTCGCGGTCGAACTGGTCGGCGTCACCGCCGGCGAGTCCAAGGACCCGGAGAAGACCCTCCCCAAGGCCATCAACACCGTGCCGTGGCGTATCGCCGTCTTCTACGTGGGCGCGCTGATCATGATCCTGTCGGTGGTGCCCTGGACCCACTTCCAGCCGGGCATCTCGCCGTTCGTCGCCGCCTTCGAGAAGATGGGCCTCGGCATCGGCGCCGCGATCGTCAACTTCGTCGTGCTGACGGCCGCGCTCTCCTCCTGCAACTCCGGTATGTACTCCACCGGCCGCATGCTGCGTGACCTGGCGCTCAACGGGCAGGGCCCGAAGGCCTTCACCAAGCTGACGAAGAACGGCCTGCCGCTGATGGGCACGACCTTCTCCGCCGCGCTGATGCTGGTCGGCGTCTGGATCAACTACAAGGCTCCGGGCGAGGCGTTCAACTACGTCGTCTCGTTCGCGACCATCTCCGGCATGTGGGCCTGGATCATGATCCTGGTCTGCCAGATCCGCTACCGGGCCCAGGCAGACCGCGGCCGGCTGCCGCAGTCCACCTTCAAGGCGCCCGGGGCCCCGTACACCAGCTGGTTCGCGCTGCTCTTCATCGGCATGGTCATCGTGATGATGGGCATCGACAAGGACGCGCGGATCTCGCTGTACTGCGCGCCGCTGTGGGGCCTGCTCCTCGCCGTGACGTACCTGGTCCTGAAGAAGCGCAACCCCGAGGGCGCGGCCTTCGCCAAGCGCTCGACGCAGGGTGGACCCAGGCGCCGGCCGCTGCGCTGACCCCAGCGCCGACGTCCGTCATTCGGGCCGGTCCGTACCACTCATCGGTACGGGCCGGCCCTTCTGCTTATCCTGTCGCTCATGCTGACCCTTACCCAGGCCCTGTTCGACCAGATCGTGGCGCACGCCCGCGCCGACCACCCCGACGAGGCCTGTGGCGTGGTCGCGGGCCCCGAGGGCAGTGGCCGCCCCGAGCGCTTCATCCCGATGCTGAACGCCGCCCGATCGCCCACGTTCTACGAGTTCGACTCGGGGGACCTGCTGAAGCTCTACCGGGAGCTGGACGACCGCGAAGAAGAGCCGGTGATCATCTACCACTCGCACACGGCGACCGAGGCGTACCCGTCCCGTACGGACATTTCGTACGCCAATGAGCCGGGCGCCCACTATGTCCTGGTCTCCACGGCCGACGCCGATGGCGCGGGCCCCTTCCAGTTCCGCTCCTTCCGCATCGTGGAGGGCGAGATCACCGAGGAAGAGGTCAAGGTCGTAGAGGCGTACTGAGCGCGGCCGCCTCACCCCGGCACCTCCTGTGACCGCATGCTGAGCAGAGTTCGTCCATCATGCGAGATCACATTCCGGAACCCGGACCGGGAATCGTTACGATGACCGCATGGTTTCCCATGACGTGAGCGACAAGACGCCGAGCGCCCCGCTGCTCGTGGCGCGGCTGCACGTCGACCTGTGCCGTCTCGCCAGCGCGATGTGTACGACCCGCGCTGCGTCCTGACCGTTCCGGCCGGTTGCCAACCACGGCCGCACGGCCCGAGCGCACTGCACCGCACCACCCCCTCGCGCGGGGGCCAGAGCCGCGCGCCCCTTGTGCCACCCCCGCCACCCTCCCGAAAACAGGAGCCCACGTCATGGCCATCGAGGTCCGCATCCCGACCATCCTCCGCCCCTACACCGGCGGCGCCAAGGCCGTCGAGGGCAGCGGGGACACTCTCGCCGAGCTCTTCGCCGACCTCGAGTCCCGCCACAACGGCATCCAGGAGCGCATCGTCGACGGCGACCAGCTGCGCCGCTTCGTGAACGTCTATCTGAACGACGAGGACGTCCGCTTCCTGGACGGCATCTCCACCAAGCTCGCCGACGGCGACAGCGTCACGATCCTCCCGGCCGTCGCCGGCGGCATGGTCTGATGCGTTACGACTCCCCGCTCGCGGCGGTCGGCAACACCCCGCTGGTCCGCCTTCCGCGGCTGTCCCCGTCGGACGAGGTCCGCATCTGGGCGAAGCTGGAGGACCGCAACCCGACCGGCTCGATCAAGGACCGCCCGGCGCTCCACATGATCGAACAGGCGGAGAAGGACGGCCGCCTGACTCCGGGCTGCACGATCCTGGAGCCGACGTCAGGCAACACCGGTATCTCGCTGGCGATGGCGGCCAAGCTCAAGGGCTACCGGATCGTGTGCGTGATGCCGGAGAACACGAGCGAGGAGCGCCGTCAGCTGCTGGCGATGTGGGGCGCGGAGATCATCCCGTCGCCCGCGGCGGGCGGCTCCAACACGGCGGTACGGGTCGCCAAGGAGCTGTCGGCAGAGAACCCTTCCTGGGTGATGCTCTACCAGTACGGCAACCCGGACAACGCGGGCGCGCACTACGCCACGACGGGCCCGGAGATCTTGGCGGACCTCCCCTCCGTCACCCACTTCGTGGCGGGCCTGGGCACCACAGGCACGCTGATGGGAGTGGGCCGCTACCTGCGCGAACACGTCCCGGGCATCCGCATCGTCGCCGCGGAGCCGCGCTACGACGACCTGGTCTACGGCCTCAGGAACCTGGACGAGGGCTTCGTCCCCGAGCTGTACGACGCGTCGGTCCTGACGACCCGCTTCTCGGTGGGCTCGGCGGACGCGGTCACCCGCACCCGCGAACTCCTCCAGCAGGAGGGCATCTTCGCGGGCGTCTCGACGGGGGCGGCGCTGCACGCGGCGATCGGAGTCGGCAAGAAGGCGATGAAGGCGGGCGAACAGGCGGACATCGTCTTCGTGGTCGCGGACGGCGGCTGGAAGTACCTGTCGACGGGCGTCTACACGGCCCCGACGACGGAGGCGGCGATCGAAGCGCTGCAGGGCCAGCTCTGGGCGTAGGCCCAGCCGACGCGACGCCGCGGGGGAGCGGGGGCGCGAGCCCCCGCGTCCCCCCGGTCGGCGGGACCGCGAGCCGCGACGTAGCCCCGGGGTCTGCGGGGCGAGAGTCGCGTATCCCCCGGGCAGAGGGGCGCGCGAGCCCACGTATCCGCGAGGCTGACGTACCCAGGTCATTGGGGTGTGGGACCTATGTCCCCTTTGGGCCAGTGAGCGCGCCAGCCCTGAGTCCCCCGGTCGGTGGGGCCGCGAGCCGCGACGCAGCCCGGGGTCTGTGGGGCGAGACTCACGTATCCCCGGGTCGGTGGGGCCGCGTACGGGCGAGGCCCGCTTACCCACCAGGTCACGGCGTCAGGTGCCGTACCTGGTCCCACACCGTCGGGTCCACCACTCCCACCCTTCGGCGAAATTCCCACACCCCTACATTCCGCAGCTCGTCCGTCTCCAGAAAGCTCGGCCGCCCCCGCGCGTCCCCCACCGTCCCCGGCGGCAGTGAGATCACGCCCGGACTCTCGTCGTGGTACTTGCTCGTGATCTTCGCGACCTGCGCCGTCCCGCCCCGTACCGACAGCACCAGGCACGGCCTGTCCTTCGACCCGGGGCCGTCCTCGTACGGGACCTCCGCCCACCAGATCTCGCCCGGTCGCGGGCGCCGCTTCGGGCCGCGCCGGGGCCCCGGCGGTCGGCCCGGCGGGCGGGCGCGGCCGCCCGGGCGGCGGGACGCTATCCGCCCGCGCCCGTCCACCACCGTGGCGACCAGCGCGATCACCACCACGGCGAGCACTGCGAGCCACCACGACGTGTCCATACCCCAGACGGTACCGGCGCGCCGCCACACGCGCGCGCTCCGTCCGAACCGGTGACAGAGCAGGTGAGTTCCCCCACAACGGCCCGCCACCGAGGAGCGACCAGCCGTTTCGCGCCTTACGCTCGACAGACCGCACGACCCTCTCCCAGCCCTCCCCGTCAACGGAGGTTCAAGCTCCATGAAGCTCACCGTCGTCGGCTGCTCGGGGTCGTTTCCGTCCGCGGAATCGGCCTGCTCGAGCTACCTCGTAGAGGCCGACGGCTTCCGGCTGCTTCTCGACATGGGCAACGGCGCCCTCGGCGAGCTGCAGCGCCACATCGGTCTCTACGACCTCGATGCGATCTTCCTCAGTCACCTTCATGCGGATCACTGCATCGATATGTGCGGGTATTTCGTGGCCCGCTACTACCGACACGATGGCGGTCGCTGCGACGCCCTCCCGGTCTACGGCCCGGAAGGCACCGAGCAGCGCCTGACCACTGCGTACGCGGACACCCCCTCCGCCACCTCCATGAGCGAGGTCTTCGACTTCCACACGCTCAAGGCCGGCAGCTTCCACATCGGCCCGTTCTCCGTGCGCACGGAGAGGGTGAGACACCCCGTCGAGGCGTACGGCATCCGCCTGGAGCACGCCGGCAAGTCGCTGACGTACTCCGGCGACACCGGCGTCAGCGAGACCCTGCACGAACTCGCCGACGACACCGATCTGTTCCTCTGCGAGGCGTCCTTCACGCACGGCAAGGAGGACGTCCCCGACCTCCACCTCAACGGCCGCGAGGCCGGCGCCCATGCCCAGCGCGCGAACGTCGGCCGGCTCGTGCTCACTCACATCCCGCCGTGGACGGACGCGCAGCAGAATCTGGCGGACGCCCGCATGGTCTACGGCGGCCCTGCCGAACTGGCCGTCGCGGGTGCGGTCTACGAGGTCTGACCGGAAGAAAGAAGAAAGCCGAAGCCCCTGCCCTTCCGTACGGAAAGGCAGGGGCTTCGGTCCTCAGCGGAGGGCTGACTACGCCTTCGTCAGGTCCTCGACCTCTTCCTCGGGCTCACGGCCCGGGGTGGTGAGGTTGAACCTGACGATCGCGAAGCGGAAGACCGTGTAGTAGATCGCCGCGAACGCCAGGCCGATCGGAATGATCATCCATGGCTTGGTCGCGAGTCCCCAGTTCAGGAAGTAGTCGATCGCGCCGGCCGAGAAGCTGAAGCCGTGATGCACGCCGAGCGCCCAGGTCACAGCCATGGACACGGCGGTCAGTACGGCGTGGATGGCGTACAGCAGCGGCGCGACGAAGAGGAACGCGAACTCGATCGGCTCGGTGATGCCGGTGACGAACGACGTCAGCGCCAGCGACATCATCATGCCCATCACGGCCTTGCGGCGCTCGGGGCGAGCGGTGTGCGCGATGGCGAGCGCGGCGGCCGGGAGGGCGAACATCATGATCGGGAAGAAGCCCGACATGAACTGACCGGCCGTGGGGTCGCCGTGGAAGAAGCGCGGCAGGTCGCCGTGCCACATCTGGCCCGCGGAGTCCTTGAAGGAGCCGATCTCCTGCCAGGCCACGGTGTTCACGAACTGGTGCATACCGATGGGCAGCAGCGCCCGGTTGATGACGCCGAAGATGCCCGCGCCGACAGCGCCGAGGCCGGTCATCCACTCGCCGAAGTCGGTGATGACGTTGCCGACGGGCTCCCAGATGAGGCCGAACAGTACGCCCATGGCCGTGCCGACGAAGGCCATGATGATCGGCACGAGGCGGCGGCCGTTGAAGAAGCCGAGCCAGTCGACGAGCTTCTTGCGGTGGTACCGCTGCCAGATGACGGCGGCGAGCAGGCCCATGATGATGCCGCCGAAGACCTTCGGGTCGTTGTAGGTCGCGGGTATGTCGGCGCCGGCCTGGACCTTGGCCTCTGCGATGGGGAACGCCGTGAGGACGTTCTTGTACACCAGGAATCCGACGAGCGCGGCGAGCGCGGTGGAGCCGTCGGCCTTCTTGGCGAAGCCGATCGCGATGCCGATACAGAACAGCAGGGGCAGGTTGGCGAAGACGGCGTCACCGGCCGTGGCGAAGACCGCGGCGACCTTGTTCCAGCCCAGGCCGTCCTTGCCGAACACGTCGTCCTGGCCCAGACGCAGCAGGATGCCTGCCGCCGGCAGGACGGCGATCGGCAGCTGCAGGCTCCGGCCGACCTTCTGCAGGCCCTGGAACAGACCCGAACCCCACTTCTTGGTGGGCGACGCCGCCGTAGCGGTAGCCGTACTCATCAACTTCCTCCAGTGGGCAAGGCGCCGCGGCATACACGGGGGAGGGCGGCATCTCAAGGGGAACGCGGCGAAACGCCGCGTGGTCTACACCACTCAGTGGTGTAGACCAGTTTTAGCACGGTGAGGGCGGGATAAGGAACCTTCGATTTCTGTGGGCTGGACCATAGGGCGAAATGCACGACATAAGGCCCCCGGACCACAGGTCCATGGGGCCTTATGAGGCATTACGCCGAGGGCCGCAGGGCGCAGGAAGCGCTGTCCTACTTGATGACGTCCCGGTCCAGTTCGCCCTCGACTTCCTCCGGTTCACGCCCCGGCGTCGGGATATTGAACTTGGTGATCGCGAACCGGAAGATCGCGTAGTACACCACCGCGAAGCCCAGGCCGATCGGAATGAGCAGCCAGGGCTTGGTCGCCAGGCCCCAGTTGATGACGTAGTCGATCAGACCGGCCGAGAAGCTGAAGCCGTCCTTGGCTCCGAGGCCCCAGCTCAGCGCCATCGAGACACCGGTGAGCAGCGCGTGGATCACGTACAGCAGCGGCGCGACGAAGAGGAACGAGTACTCGATCGGCTCGGTGATGCCGGTGACGAAGGACGTCAGTGCGAGCGACAGCATCAGACCGCCGATCTCCTTGCGGCGGTGCGGCTTGGCGCAGTGCGTGATCGCCAGCGCCGCCGCCGGGAGAGCGAACATCATGATCGGGAAGAAGCCGGTGGTGAACTGGCCCGCGTTCGGGTCGCCCGCCAGGAACATGCTGATGTCGCCGTGCACGACCGTGCCGTCCGGCTTGGTGTAGCTGCCGAACTGGAACCAGATGGGCACGTTCAGGAACTGGTGCAGGCCGACGACGAGCAGCGCCCGGTTCGCGACACCGAAGATGCCCGCACCCCACGCGTCCAGGCCCGACAGCCAGTCGCTGAAGCTCTCCAGCGCGTCGCCGACCGGCGGCCAGACGAACAGGCACAGGGCTGCGAAGACGATCGCGACGAACGACATGATGATCGGGACGAGTCGGCGGCCGTTGAAGAAGCCGAGCCAGTCCACGAGCTTGGTGCGGTGGTAGCGCTGCCAGAAGTAGGCGGCCAGCAGGCCCATGATGATGCCGCCGAAGACGCCCGGGTTCTGGTACGCGTACGCCACGACCATGCCGTCTTCCGACTGGCAGCCGACGGTCACTGCCTTCGCCGTGCCCTCGCAGTCCTTGGGGAACTGGTGCAAGACGCCGTAGTAGACGAGGAAGCCCGCGACGGCCGCGAGCGCTGTGGAGCCGTCCGCCTTCTTGGCCATGCCGATCGCGACGCCGACGCAGAACAGCAGTGGCAGGCCGATGTTGGGGTCCAGCAGCGCGCCGCCGGCGCCGGCCATCACCTTGGCGACGTCGTTCCAGCCCAGGCCGTCCGCGCCGAAGACATCGGGCTGGCCGAGCCGGTTGAGGATGCCGGCCGCGGGGAGGACGGCGATGGGCAACTGCAGGCTGCGGCCCATCTTCTGGAGCCCCTGGAACGCGCCGGTCCACCACTTGTGCTGTGGTGCGGCAGCGCTGTCCGAACTCATCGGCGTCCTCCCGGAAGATGCCTGGTTTGGCAGGTGTTGCAGACTGGTGTAGACCAGTTGCGGTACGGTCCCGGGGTCCGGTCGCGGGACAGTGTTCCCGTGATCGTCATCATTCGGTACGAGATGGTTACTCGCCCGTGAAGATGGGCCAACCGTGCGTTACCGTGACAAAGCGGGCCGATGGTGGGCCGAGGCAGCGCTGAGCGCCCAGCGAACGCGCTCTTGAACGCAGGGAGAAGACATGGCCAGCAAGGCTGAGAAGATCGTCGCCGGGCTCGGCGGGATCGACAACATCGAAGAGATCGAGGGCTGCATCACCCGCCTCCGCACCGAAGTCGTGGACCCGGCCAAGGTCGACGAGGCCGCCCTCAAGGCCGCCGGAGCCCACGGTGTCGTCAAGATGGGCAACGCGATCCAGGTCGTCATCGGCACCGACGCCGACCCGATCGCCGCCGACATCGAGGACATGATGTGAGCCGCTGAGCCACTGTACGAAGCCGTACGCAGCCGTACGAGAAGGGCCCCGCTCCGGCCGGAACGGGGCCCTCGTACACGCGGAACGGGGCCCGCGCGACAGCAGCTAGGCTCGACGGCATGTCTCGAATCGACGGCCGCACCCCCGAACAGCTCCGCCCGGTCACCATCGAACGCGGATGGAGCAAGCACGCCGAGGGCTCCGTCCTCATCTCCTTCGGCGACACGAAGGTCTTCTGCACCGCCTCGGTCACCGAAGGCGTCCCGCGCTGGCGCAAGGGCAGCGGCGAAGGCTGGGTCACCGCCGAGTACTCGATGCTGCCGCGCTCCACCAACACCCGCGGCGACCGCGAATCCGTACGCGGCAAGATCGGCGGCCGTACGCACGAGATCAGCCGCCTCATCGGCCGCTCGCTGCGCGCCGTCATCGACTACAAGGCGCTCGGCGAGAACACCATCGTCCTGGACTGCGACGTCCTCCAGGCCGACGGCGGCACCCGCACCGCCGCCGTCACCGGCGCATACGTCGCACTCGCCGACGCCGTCGCCTGGGCCCAGGCCAAGAAAATCGTCAAGGCCGGCCGCAAGCCGCTCACCGGGACCGTCGCCGCCGTCAGCGTCGGCATCGTCGACGGCACTCCGCTCCTCGACCTCTGCTACGAGGAGGACGTGCGCGCAGAGACCGACATGAACGTCGTCTGCACCGGCGACGGCCGCTTCGTCGAGGTCCAGGGCACCGCCGAGGCCGAGCCCTTCGACCGCAAGGAACTCAACGCGCTCCTCGACCTCGCGACCGGCGGCTGCGCCGACCTGGCCGCGCTCCAGCTCGAAGCGCTCGGCGCTACCGAGCCGCTCGGGTAAAGAGGCAACCAAGAACGCGCCACTGGGCGTCGATACAGTCACGGGCGCACGGGCCGAACCGTGCGCCCGTCCGTATACAGGAGGCCAGTTCCATGTCTGCGCGCCGCCGCATAGCCCTCACGCTCGCCACCGCCGCTCTGATCGTCCCGATCACCGTCGGCTGCAGCGCCATCGACAAGGCACTCGACTGCGTCGAGACCGCCGACGCCATAGCCACCAGCGTCGACAAGCTCCAGCAGGCCGTCTCCAGTGCCGGGGACGACCCGACACAGGCCAGGCAGGCTCTCGACGACATCGACAAGGAACTGAAGAACCTCGGCGACAAGACCGACAACGCCGACCTGAGCAAGGCCGTCGACGACCTGGGCACGGGTGTCGACAGCGTCCGCAAGGCGATCGAGAACGGCGACACCACCCCGGACATCAAGCCCGTCACCGACGCCGCGAGCGAGATCGGCAAGGTCTGCACACCCTGATAATCGGGGCATGACCCGTCTGATCCTCGCCACCCGCAACGCCGGGAAAATCACCGAACTCAAGGCCATCCTCGCCGACGCGGGCCTCACCCACGACCTCGTCGGCGCGGATGCCTACCCCGACATCCCCGACGTCAAGGAAACCGGCGTCACCTTCGCCGAGAACGCCCTGCTCAAGGCGCACGCGCTGGCCCGGGCCACCGGCCTGCCGGCCGTCGCCGACGACTCCGGACTCTGCGTCGACGTCCTCGGCGGCGCGCCCGGCATCTTCTCCGCCCGGTGGGCGGGCCGACACGGCGACGACACGGCCAACCTGAACCTGCTGCTGGCCCAGCTCGGCGACATCGACGACGCCCACCGCGGCGCCCACTTCGCGTGCGCGGCGGCCCTGGCCCTCCCGGACGGCACCGAACGCGTCGTCGAGGGCCGCCTGCTGGGCACCCTGCGCCACGCGCCCTCGGGCACGGGCGGCTTCGGCTACGACCCGATCCTGCAGCCGGAGGGCGACACGCGTACCTGCGCGGAGCTGACCCCGGCGGAGAAGAACGCGATCAGCCATAGGGGGAAGGCGTTCAGGGCGCTGGTGCCGGTGGTGCGGGAGCTGCTGGGCTGACCCACGCAGAAGGGCGCGGCACCGATGCGGTGCCGCGCCCTTCGCTGTGGGCCCGGTGGGACTCGAACCCACGACACACCGGACCTAAACCGGCGCCCTCTTGGCCAGCTGGGGTACGGACCCGCGGCGCCCACTGTACTGTGCCTCGCCCCGAGGGTTCGAGAAGGATCTTGTCTGGCTGTGGCACGAGGGGCAGAGGAAGTGCAGGTTTTCCAGCCGGTTGTCGAGACGGTCGCCGTTGATGTGGTCGATCTCCAGGACGAGCAGCTTGCCCTGCCAGGTGTTCCCGGTGCCGCACTCGCCGCATGCCCGGAGTCGTGCCCGCCGCTTGCCGGTTCGGGCCCTTTCGGGAACAGACCTCAGATGCCGAGGTCCTTGATGATCTTGGCTACATGGCCCGTCGCCTTCACGTTGTACAGCGCCTGCTCGATCTTGCCCTCCTCGTCGACCACGACCGTCGAGCGGATGACACCGGTCACCGTCTTGCCGTACAGCTTCTTCTCGCCGAACGCGCCGTACGCCGCCAGGGTCTCCTTGGACGGGTCCCCGACCAGCGTGACCTTCAGGCTCTCCTTGTCGCGGAACTTCGCCAGCTTCTCCGGCTTGTCCGGCGACACGCCGATGACGTCGTAGCCCGCCCCCGCCAGCAGGTCCAGGTTGTCCGTGAAGTCGCAGGCCTGCTTGGTGCATCCGGGAGTCAGCGCCGCCGGGTAGAAGTAGACGATCACCTTCCGGCCTTTGTGGTCGGCGAGCGAGACCTCGTTGCCGTCCGCGTCGGGCAGGGTGAAGGCCGGGGCCGTGTCGCCGGGCTGGAGTCGCTCGCTCATGGTTCTCCTCGGGGGGACGTGAGGTGTACGCGGTCGAGCGTAATAGGGGTCCCATGGGGTACGGGAACGGCCGAGCTGACAGACTGTCGAGGAAGGACTACCGGACACGACCACGGAGGCAGCGCGGTGTCGGATGCCAGGACCCCTGCGCAGATCGAGGCGGACATCGTCCGCAGGCGCGACCAGCTTGCCGAGACGCTCGACGAGATCGGGGTGCGCATGCATCCGAAGACGGTCATCGGTGATGCGAAGGCCCGGGTCGCCTCGACCGTGGACCAGACCGCGGGGCGTGCCTTCGTCGTGGTGAACCGCACGGTGTCCGACATCAGGGCGCAGTTCGTGACGGAAAAGGGCGCGCCCCGGCTGGAGCGGCTGGTTCCGGTGGCGCTGGTGGCCGTGGGGCTCGTGGGCCTGCTCGCCGTGTCGGCGAGAAGGCGGCGGCTGTGACCCTCGGGCGTGCGGAAGGCTCCCGGGCAGGTAGGTTCGAGGCGTGAGCGACAACACCCACCACGACAAGCTGCCCATCCGGATGCTGCACGACCGCGTGCTGGTGCGGACCGACATCCCGGAGGGTGAGCGGCGTTCCAGCGGCGGCATCGTCATCCCGGCGACAGCGGCGGTCGGCAGGCGTCTGGCCTGGGCCGAGGTGGTCGCGGTCGGGCAGAACGTGCGCACAGTGGAGCCGGGCGACCGGGTGCTGTACGACCCCGAGGACCGCGCCGAGGTCGAGGTGCGGGGCGTGGCGTACGTACTGATGCGGGAGCGCGATCTGCACGCGGTCGCGGCGGACCGTTTCCAGGGCTCCGAGGACTCCACCGGGCTGTATCTGTAGAACTGGCGCCTGGGGCCCCGCGCCTTGAGCGCCCCCACCTGAAGAGCGCGCAAAGGCGCAGGTCAGGCCTTTGCTATCGTTGACTGTTCCCGACGAGACGCGTCGTACCGGGTCATGCAAAGACGACGCACCCCGCTGAAGTTCCGCGTCTCGGAGGTGCCGTCATGGCCTGGGTTCTGCTTGTTGTCGCCGGTCTGCTCGAGGTCGGCTGGTCGATCGGGATGAAGTTCACCGACGGCTTCACCCGGCTGTGGCCGAGCGTGTTCACCGGACTCGGGATCGTCGCCAGCATGATGCTGCTCTCGCACGCCGCCAAGACGCTGCCGATCGGCACGGCGTACGGCGTCTGGGTCGGCATCGGCGCGGCCGGTGCGGCGGTCGTCGGCATGACGGCGCTGAACGAGCCCGCGACCGCCGCGCGGATCTTTTTCGTCTGTCTGCTGCTGGTTGCCGTGGTGGGACTGAAGGCGACCTCGGGTCACTGACTCGCCGGCTCACTGAGGCCGGGTGGGATGAGTGGGCGGGGGCCTGCGGCCCGTGCCTCGTCCGTGTCGCCCGTGTCGTCGTCGCTCGTGTCGTCGTCGCCCTCACCGCGGTCGGTGGTGCCGTCGCTGTCCGTGCCCTCTTCCGTGTCCCCGTCGGTCTCACCGCTGTCCGTCGCCCCGTCGTCGGTGGCGTCCCCGTCCGTCTGCCCCTCGCTCTCGCCCGAACTCTCGTCCGGTGTCTCCGGCGACTCGTCCGTCGACTCCTGCTCCTGCTCCTGTGACCACTCGTCCTCCGGCTCCTGCTCCCACGGCTCCTCTTCTTCCTCCGCGCCCTCCTGCAGTTCTAGGTCGAACTCTTCGATCTCGGAGCCCTCCAGCGCGGCGCCCGTGAACTGGCCCCAGATCTTCGCCGGCGCCCCGCCGCCGTTGATCCGCGGCAGCCCCAGCGCGCCGTACAGCGGCTTCTGCACACCCGTGACCGGGTCCTGGCCCATCACCGCGACCACCGTCGCCAGGTTCGGGGTGTAGCCCGCGAACCAGGCCGCCTTGTCCTCCTCCGCCGTGCCCGTTTTGCCCGCGGCGGGACGGCCCGCCGACCTGGCCGCGAGACCGGTGCCGTCGTCGACGACGCTCTGCAGGATCGAGGTGGTGGTGTCGGCGGCCTCCCGGCTGACGGCCTGCTCGCTGTCCTCCTTGGGCAGTCGGACGTCGAGGCCGTTCTTGGTGACCTTTTCGACGAGGGTGTACGTGCCGTGCCTGCCGTGGTTGGCGAGCGTCGCGTACGCCTCTGTCAGGTCGAGGACGCTCGCGGTGGCGGGGCCCAGCGCGATGGAGGGGGAGGCGTTCAGGTCCGGGGTGCTCGCGGGGATCCCGAGGTCGATCGCGGTCCGCTTGACCCTGGCGGGGCCGACGTCCATGGCCATCTGCGCGTACACCGCGTTGACGGACCTGTCGGTGGCGGTGCGGACCGTGATCGGGCCGTACGAGACGTGGTCCTCGTTCTCGGGGGCGTACGGCTTGCCGCTCCAGCCCTCGACCCAGCGCCTGTTGGTGCCGTCGTAGAAGGTGTTGGGGGTGACGGTCCGGCCGTCCTGGGTGCTCGACCCGTTCTCGACGGCCGCGGTGAAGACGAACGGCTTGAAGGTGGATCCGACCTGGTAGTCACGGCGGGTCGCGTTGTTGACGTACTGCTTGGTGTAGTCGACGCCGCCGTACATGGCGACGACCTTGCCGGTGGCCGGGTCGATGGAAGCTCCGCCGACGCGGACATTGCGGTCCGCTGGGCGGCCCGCGTCCAGCTTGGACATCACCTGGTCGTCGACGGCCTCGGCGAACGCGTCCTGCTTGTGCCGCTCCAGCGTGGTGGTGATCCGGTAGCCGCCGGTGGCCAGGGTGCTCTCGTCGATGATCTTGTTGCTGGTGAGGTAGTCCTCGACGGCCTGGACGATATAGCCGCGCTGGCCCGACAGCGCCGTCGCGGGCTTCGCCGTCTGCGGCATGGGGAACTTCATGGCCGCTCGCTCGGCGGGGCTGAGCCACTTCTTCTTGACCATGCCGTCGAGCGTGTAGTTCCAGCGGCCGAGCGCGGCCGCCCGGTTCTCCGGGTGCGTGGCGATGTCGTAGGCGCTGGGGGCGTTGAGCAGCGAGGCCAGGTACGCGCCCTTCGCGGTGTCGATGTCCTCGATGTCCTCGCCGTAGTAGGCATGGGCCGCGGCCTGGATGCCGTACGCGTTGCGCCCGAAGTAGCTGGTGTTGAGGTAGCCCTCCAGGATGTCGTTCTTGCTCTCCTCGCGGCCCAGCTTGATCGCGATGAAGAACTCCTTCCACTTCCGCGAGATGGTCTGCTCCTGGCCCAGGTAGTAGTTCTTGACGTACTGCTGGGTGATGGTGGAGCCGGACTGCCTGCCCTTGCCGGTGAGGGTGTTCCAGGCGGCGCGGACCATCGCCTTGGGGTCGACGGCGCGCGCGGAGTAGAAGTCCCGGTTCTCGGCGGCCAGTACGGCCCGCTGCACCGCCAGGGGTACCTGCGCGAGGCTCACGTTCTCCCGGTTGACCTCGCCGTCACGTGCGATCTGGGTGCCGTCCTCGTAGAGGTAGACGTTCGACTGGGCGGTGGCCAAGGCGTTGGCGGGCGGGATGTCGACGAGCTTGTAGCCGGCCAGGAAGCCGCCGATCAGCAGCAGGGCGACGATCAGAAACGCACCGAGCGCCGCCCGCCAGGTGGGGATGGCGCGACGCCAGCCGGTGCGCTTGCCGGGGGGCCTGAAGCCCTTCTTCTCGAGTGCGGCAGGCGGTCCGACGACGGTCGCGTCCCGGGGGTTCCAGCCCTGCTGCTGTGGCTCGTCGCTCATACGCCCATACTGCACTTTTCGGTACGACAACCCGCGGACCCGGCAGGCGTAAAAGCGCTCGCGGCGGCTCGCCCGGCTGGGCTAGGGTCGTGCGCTTTGGTGCCCGCGTGCGGAGGGGGGAATCAACGTGCGGCTGTACGTGGTCGTCGCCGCCGGTGGGTTCCGGCGCTATGCGACGTACCGGGTGGCGACGGCGGCAGGGGTGTTCACCAACACCGTCTTCGGCTTCATCATGGCGTACACCTATACGGCCCTGTGGGACCAGCGGCCGCAGCTCGGCGGGTACGACCTCTCCCAGGCGCTCACCTATGTGTGGCTGGGACAGGCGCTGCTGATGACCTGCGCCATGATGGGCGGCGGCTTCGAGGACGAGCTGATGGAGCGGATCCGCACCGGGGACATCGCGATCGACCTCTACCGGCCCGCCGACCTCCAACTGTGGTGGCTTTCGGGCGACTTGGGGCGGGCAGCCTTCCATCTCATGGGCCGCGGCATCGTGCCGATGGCGCTCGGCGCGCTCGCCTTCGACCTTGCGCTGCCGAGCTCGCCGCTGACCTGGCTCGCTTTCCTGGTGTCGGTGGCGCTCGGAGTGGTGGTGAGCTTCGCGGTCCGGTTCCTGGTGGCGCTCTCCGCGTTCTGGCTGATGGACGGGGCCGGGGTGATGCAGATCTGCTGGCTGGCCGGGCTGTTCTTCTCCGGGATGCTGCTGCCGCTGAACCTCTTCCCGGGCGCCCTGGGCGAGGTGGCCCGGGCGCTGCCCTGGTCCTCGCTGCTCCAGGTCCCGGCGGACGTCTTCCTCGGCAAGCACACCGGCTGGGGGCTGGTGCAGGCGTACGCCTTCCAGGGCGGCTGGGCGCTGGCGCTGCTGGCCGCCGGGCGGGCCCTGCAGACAGTCGCCACCCGCAGGGTGGTGGTCCAGGGTGGCTGACGCCCTCTTCGGCGGACTGCGGGCATACGGACTGATCGCCGCGATGTGGATCCGCTCCACGATGGCCTACCGCGCGTCGTTCGTGATGACGGCCTTGGGAAACTTCGCCGCCACCTCCTTCGACTTCATCACGATCCTGCTGATGTTCTCGCACGTGGACGCGCTGGGCGGCTACACCCTGGGCGAGATCGCCTTTCTGTACGGAGCGTCGGGCACCGCCTTCGGCCTCGCCGACCTGGTGATGGGATCGATGAACCGGCTCGGGCGGCGGGTGCGTGACGGCACGCTGGACACGCTGCTGGTGCGTCCGGTGCCGGTGCTCGCCCAGGTGGCGGCGGACCGGTTCGCGCTGCGCAGGCTGGGCCGGATCACCCAGGGACTGCTGATCTTCGGATACGGAGTGCTCGCCCTCGACATCGAGTGGACGCCGCTGCGGGTAATGATGGTGCCGCTGATGCTGCTCAGCGGGGCGGCGATCTTCTCGGCGCTGTACGTGGCGGGGGCGGCGTTCCAGTTCTGGGCGCAGGACGCCTCCGAAGTGCAGAACTCCTTCACGTACGGCGGGAACACGCTGCTCCAGTACCCGCCGACGCTCTTCGCGAAGGACCTGGTGCGCGGGGTGACCTTCGTGGTGCCGCTGGCCTTCGTCAACTGGCTGCCGGCGCTGTACGTGCTGGGGCGGCCCTACCCGCTGGACCTGCCGCAGTGGCTCGCCTTCATGCCGCCCGTGGTCGCCGCGGTCTGCTGCTGGCTGGCCGCCCTCGCCTGGCGTGTCGGCCTTCGTTCGTACCGGAGCACAGGGAGCTGAGGGTGGACCTCGCAGAGGGGGACTTCATGGACTTCATCGAACTCGACGGCGTCGAGAAGGTCTTCGACGTACGCCGGAAAGCCGGCCGGCTGCGCCGCGAGAAGCACCAGGTGCGGGCCGTCGACGGGATCAGCTTCCGGGTGCCGCGCGGCGAGATGGTCGGCTACATCGGCCCGAACGGCGCCGGGAAGTCCACCACCATCAAGATGCTGACGGGCATTCTGACCCCGAGCGGCGGACGGCTGCGGGTCGCGGGCATCGACCCGTCCCGGGAGCGTACGAGGCTGGCGAGGCGGATCGGCGTGGTCTTCGGGCAGCGTACGACCCTGTGGTGGGACCTGCCGCTGAAGGACTCGTACCGTCTGGTGCACCGGATGTACCGGATCCCCGACAAGCGGTTCCGCGAGAACCTCGACCGCTGTGTCGAACTCCTCGACCTGGCAGAGCTGTTGGATGTGCCCGTGCGCCAGCTCTCGCTCGGGCAGCGGATGCGCGGCGACATCGCGGCGGCCCTGCTGCACGACCCAGAGGTGCTGTATCTGGACGAGCCGACCATCGGCCTCGATGTGATCTCCAAGGCGAAGGTCCGGGACTTTCTCCGGGACCTGAACGCCGAGCGGGCCACCACGGTGCTGCTCACGACGCACGATCTGACCGACATCGAGCAGCTGTGCAAGCGCGTGATGGTCATCGATCACGGGCGGCTGATGTATGACGGGGCGCTCGCCGGGCTCCACGAGGTGGGGGAGAGCGAGCGGACGCTGGTGGTGGACCTGGAGCGCGAGCTGCCGCCGATCGTCCTCGACTCCGCTCGTACGGTGAAGGTCGAGGGCCCCCGCCAGTGGCTGGCCTTCCCGGCTTCCCAGTCCGCGGCGCCGCTGGTGGCCGCGCTGGCCGACACGTATCCGCTGGTGGACCTGTCGGTGCGGGAGCCCGACATCGAGGCGGTGATCGCGAAAATGTACGCGGAGAGGCCGGGGATGTAGCGCGCGGCTCGGGGCTGTAAGCGCGGCGCGGCCTTGACTAGGCTGCTGACCATGACGAGTGAACTCCCTGAAATGCGCGCTTCGGACTCCGAGCGCGAAGGGGTGGCCGAGCGGCTGCGCGATGCGGTGGCGGAGGGGCGGCTCGACATGGAGGAGTTCGAGCAGCGCCTGGACGCCGCCTACAGGGCGCGTACGCACGGCGACTTGGAGCCGCTGGTCAGCGATCTTCCCGCGGCGGGCACGGTGTTGTCGTCACCGGCGGTCGCCGCAGGCGTGGGCAGCTGGGCCGCGCGCGTCGGCGGCCCGGCCACCTCGAAGGGGGCCTTCGCCTTCTGGGGCGGCTTCGTACGCAAGGGCACCTGGACGGTGGCCCGCAGGTTCACCAGCTTCACGATGATGGGCGGCGGCGAACTCGATCTGCGGGAAGCCCGTTTCGAGGACCGGGTGACCGTGATCCGCTGCATCGCGATCATGGGCGGGGTCAATATCGTCGTGCCGCCCGACCTGAACGTCGAGGTCAATGGCATCGGCCTGATGGGCGGCTTCGGCGAACAGGGCGAGGGCAAGCCCGACCCGTCGGCGCCGCGCGTGATCGTCTCCGGCTTCGCGCTGATGGGCGGCGTGGGCGTGGAGCGCAAGCGCACCCGGGCGGAGAAGCAGCGGCTCAGGGCTGAGCGCGAGGAGGAGAAGCGCGGGCGGCTGGAGAAGGGCGACCGCAAGGAGCTCGACTGAGCCCGGTGGTGTCCCGTCGGGTTCACAGCCGCGTCGGGTTCACAGCCGCGCCGGGTCCACCGCCTTGGCCATCCGCGCGTAACCGGCGTCGCTCGGGTGGAGATGGTCGCCCGAGTCGTAGCGCGGGAGCAGCCGGTTCGGTGCGTACGGATCGCGCAGCGCGCGGTCGAAGTCGACGACCGCGTCGAAGATCCCACCCGCGCGGACCATCGCGTTGACCTGGTCGCGTACGGACTCGACTGCGCGCGTGCAGCGGTGGTGTCCGCCGCAGGGCAGCAGCGTCGCGCCGACGACGCGCAGTCCGCGTGCGTGCGCCCGGTCGGCGAGTTCGGCGAACCCGGCCGTGATCGTGTCGGCGGTGGGGGCGGGGACGTACGGAGAGGCGTGCAGCAGGTCGTTGATGCCGATCGCGACGATCACGGTCTTCGCCCCGGACCGGGCGAGCACATCGCGGTCGAAGCGGGCGAGGGTGCTGGGGCCGCGGCCGTCGGCGAGCAGGCGGTTGCCGCTGATGCCCTGGTTGAGGACGCCGTAGTGGCCCGCGCCCCGGCCGGCCAGCCGGTCGGCGAGGACGTCCGGCCAGCGGCGGTTGGCGTCGGAGGTGGAGGTGACCCCGTCGGTGATCGAGTCGCCGACGACGACCACCGCGCCGCGTGCCTCCCGGGTCAGCACGTCGACGGCGGTGAGGTGGTGCCAGGCGCGGATCCGGCCGGTGTACGCGTCCCCGCCGACGTCCTGCGTACGGTCGCCGTCCGCGACGTACGAGGTCTGGCGCGCGCGTGGGTGGATGGTGACGGGCCCGTCGGCTGCATGCACCGTGACCAGCAGATCGCCGTCGTAAGGGATCTCCAGGACGACGGGGTCGCTGACCCACTGGCCGCCGGCCGCGATCGTGACGGCTTCGGCACCCTGGAATGTCACGCGGCGCAGGGTGGCGGGGACGGCGGCGGGGCCGCGGCCCGCGCGGACGGCGAGCGAGACATGGGCGATCTCGAGCGGACGGCGGCCGAGGAGGTTGGAGAGGGTGACACGGGCGGCGACGCCGCCGATGCTGGTGTGGACGACATTGCGTACGGAGTGGCCGGCGGTGGTGCGAGCCGTGCCAGTTCCGGTGGCTGCGGCCTCGAGGGCCTGGACGGCCTGGACGGGAGCGGCTGCCTCGACGGCCTCGACGGGGGCGGCGGACCAGGTGCCGACCCAGACCGCGGGCCCGGCGGAGGGCGTACGAACGGTGGTCCGGCCCTGGGCGGCCCCGACTCCGAGGTATATCGCGCCGCAAATGAGGGCCACGACGACGGTGAGGGCAGCGAGGGTCGCGTACCCGCGGCGCTTATGCATGAGCACATCATCCGGCATGTCCGGGGAACTCGATGTGCGCCCCGGGAGTACCTGAGGTAGGGACTATTGCGTACGGGACGCGCGCGGATGGGTGGAGCGGATGGAACGTACAGGTCCGGAACGGACGGAACGGGAACCGACAGGACCGGAAGGGCCAGGACCGGGACGGAAAGGACGGGGTCGGAAAGGACCGGGACGGCCGGCGCTGACAGGGGGCGGCCGCGCCGACGCGAACCCGTCTGCCGAGGACCGGTCTGCCGAGGACCGGTCCGCCGATGGCCGGTCCGCCCACGACCGGTCTGCCGATGGCGCGGTGCGGGCACGCACGCCCCTCGCCTCCTTCGCGTTCACCGAGGCGGACGCCGAGAAGCAGCGCGGCGTCCGCAGGATGAAGGCGACGGCGACCGGCGCGCTGGTGTTCGTCGCTGTGATCTTCGCCCTCGCCACCTGGGGGAAGAACGCCGGGCTCGGCGCCTGGACCGGCTATGTCGCGGCCGCCGCGGAGGCGGGCATGGTCGGCGCCCTGGCCGACTGGTTCGCGGTCACGGCGCTGTTCCGCTACCCCCTGGGTCTGCCCATCCCGCACACCGCGATCATCCCGAACAAGAAGGACCAGCTCGGCACCACACTCGGCTCCTTCGTCGGGGAGAACTTCCTCTCCGGCGATGTCGTCCGCGCCCGGCTGCACGCCCTCGGCATCGGCGGCCGCCTCGGCGCCTGGCTCGCAGAGCCCGCCCACGCCGACCGGGTCACCGCCGAGCTGTCCACCGCACTGCGCGGCGCGCTGACGGTGCTGCGCGACTCCGACGTCCAGGCCGTCGTCGGCGAGGCGATCACACGCCGCGCGGACAGCGCGGAGATCGCCCCCGGCATCGGCAAGACCCTGGACAAGGTCGTCGCCGACGGCGCCCACCACCGCGCGGTCGACCTGATCTGCGCCCGCGCGGCCGACTGGCTGGTGCTCCACTCGGACTCGGTGTTGGTCGCGGTCGAGGGCGGGGCGCCGGGCTGGACCCCGCGGTTCGTGGACAAGAAGGTCGGCGAGCGCGTCTACAAGGAGCTGCTGCGCTTCGTCACCGAGATGCGCGACATGCCTGCCCACCCGGCGCGCGGCGCGATCGACCGCTTCCTGACGGACTTCGCGGCGGACCTCCAGTCGGACACGGACACTCGGGCGCGGGTGGAGCGTATGAAGTCGGACCTGCTGTCGCGTTCGGAGGTGCAGGACGTGATCGCCTCCGCCTGGTCCTCCGTACGCACCATGATCATCTCGGCGGCCGAGGACGACCGGAGCGAACTGCGGCTGCGCGCCCGCGCCTCGCTGCTGTCGCTGGGCTCGCGGCTGGCGACGGACAGCCGGCTTCAGGCGAAGGTGGACGGCTGGCTGGAGGACGCGGCGGTCTACGTGGTGACGACGTACCGCGCCGAGATCACCTCGCTGATCTCGGAGACGGTCGCGAGCTGGGACGCGGAGCACACCTCGCGCAAGATCGAGGCGCACATCGGCCGGGATCTGCAGTTCATCCGGATCAACGGCACGGTGGTCGGCGCGCTGGCCGGCCTGTTGATCTACACGGTGGCACACGCGCTGGGCGCGTGACCGGTCCCTGGGGTACGGTCACGCGCCCAGCCACCTGGGGGAGGTGTCGTGGAATACGTACGGCGGTCCGTACGCGTTCACGGCGGGCCCGTACGCGTTCACGATGGGCCGTGCGCGCTCAGTGGAAGAGCTGCCCGCGGACGGCCCCGTCGGGGAACTCGGCGGTGTGGATGTTGGAGTAGTAGTTCTGCGGGTTGGCCCGCACGCGCTTGACCACGTCGGGGTTCTGCCCCGCCAGCTTCCCGGAGACGGCGAAGATCCCGTCCGGCACGGGCCGGTTGAAGAAGTCGAAGACGACGTCGCCGTTCTTCCCGAACGCGCCCTTGTGGATGTGGCCCTTGGAGGGGCTCTTGATGTTGACCCATGCCAAGGAGTAGTCGACGTTCGTACCCTTCGGGTGCAGGAACGTCACGGCGTGCCCGTCCGGATCGCCCACCTTGGACGCGTCGTTCTTCGGGACTTCCTGGTCGCCGTTGGACAGCGCCCGCAGCTTGCCGCCCTTGATGATGTCGAGCGGGTTGATGTTCTTGTGGAGCGGCTTGAGCTGCCCTCGTACGGCTCCGCCCGGGAACTCCGCGCTGTGCAGGTTCACATAGAAGCCGGACGGGTTGGTACGGATGCTCTTGGCCAGCTCGGCGTCGGTGATGGCCACTTGACCGGCCGCCGAGTGAACGGTGTCGGGCATCGCGGTCCCGAAGAGCGGGACCTTGACGGCGCCGTTCTTCCCGGTGACGCCCTCGTGGATGTGCCCGAGGCTGGGCACGAAGCCCTTCCACTGAAGCGCGAAGGTGACGCGGTCGCCCTTCACCTTGACGAGGGCGACGGCCTTGCCGTCGGGGTCGTTGACGGCGGGCCCGCCGGGGACGGCGACTTCATTGGCGCCGGAGAGCTGGGCGGCGAAGGTGACGGCGCGCCCGCTGGAGGCCTTGCTGAAGGTGGCGCCGGCGTTGCCGCCCGCGGCTGATCCCTGGCTGCTGCTGTGCCCGGCGCTGTGACTGCTGTGACTGCCGTGGGCGATGGCCGGAGTAACACCTGCAACACCAAGCACAATTGCGGCGGCGGTAACAGCAACATAACGCTTCTGCATTGTTTTGATCCTCCCCTTGAGGCCGACTCCGGACGGGGCCGGTCGCGATGAAGTACGCGCCCCGAAGTCGACTCGTTCAATGGAAAATTCTTGAATTCGTTTGAACCCCGGTTCAGTTGCCGCCGTACCACTCGATGTACCCATCACCCACAACACACCGGGGGAACAATCATGCGCAGCACCCGTAAGAAAGCGCTGCTCGCCGCACCGCTGGCAGCGCTCGCGCTGCTGACTCTGGCGGCCTGCGGCGGCTCGACCGAGGACTCCAAGGACGGCGGCAAGGACGGCGCCGGGAAGCCGGGAGCGAAGCCCGCTGCGACGGTGTCCGTCAGGACGGCGGACTCGTCCCTCGGCAAGATCCTCGTCGACGATTCGGGCCGTACGCTGTACGGATTCACCAAGGACAAGGCCGGCGCCAGCAAGTGCGACGCCGACTGCATCGCGGTCTGGCCGGCCCTCACCTCCGCGAAGGACGTGAAGGCTGGCGCGGGGACCGACGCCGCCCTGCTGAAGGAGACGAAGCTCGGCGAGGGCGCGGAACAGGCGGTCTACGGAGACTGGCCGCTGTACTACTACGTGGGCGACGCGACGGCGGGGGACGTGAACGGGCAGGGCCTGGACGGGGAGTGGTTCGTGATCGCGGCGGACGGCAAGCTCATCAAGAAGCCGGCGTGATGTCCGTGCGCATTGCGGAATTCACCAGTCCTTCATAAATGGGGGACTTGATTCATCGGATTCAATTCCGTATCTGCTCCTGCTCCCGCTCCTGCTGCACAAAACCTGCGGCGGCCGTATCCACTCCACGGCCGCCGCAGTCATGCCCATTTCCGTTACCAGCAGCCGACGCCGCCGCCCGGGTGCTCAGCTCACCCGCGCCAGTCGGCGTTCGACGCGGCTGCGCGGCGGCTCGGCTGCGGTGGACGTGTGGGGATGTGGTCGGACCGAGGGCGTGGCCTACGGCGCGAGCCACTCCGCCTGGAGCTGGGGAGCCACGTTGGTCTCTCCTGTGAACAGCCAGGTCGAGGTGGCGGCACTTCCGGTGGTCTGGAAAACCCTGAGGGAGATTACGTCACCGACATTCAGCTGAACAATCGTTGACACGTCCTGCGAGGTGCCCATGCCGACCGGGGCGTCCGCGGTGTCCTGCCCGTCAAAGGCGACGACACTGCCGTTGACGGAGATACGAAGTTGACGCTGCCCCTCGTCATTCGGGGTGAAGTTCCAGAGAACCCTTCCCTTGAGGAGGTAGCGCCCGGCGGTGTTGACCTCCAGCGTCGAGTTCGTCGCGTCGAACATCGTGTCCGTGTCGTAGGCGGTGCCACTGAAAGTGATCTGGGTCTGGGCGTTGGTCGGGATGTTCTGATCTGCGGCGCCGAAGATGCTCGCACCGACATTGACCGTGGGCGCGGCAGGCCCCGTAGCCCCGGTCGATCCGGTAGCCCCGGTCGGCCCCGTAGCCCCGGTCGATCCTGTCGCACCCGTCGGTCCCGGCCCGCCCGTGGCACCCGGGTCACCCGGCACGCCCTGCGCGCCCGTTGCCCCCGGCCCGCCCGTCGCCCCCGTCGCCCCCGTCGCACCGGTCGGACCCGTCGCACCGGTCGCGCCCGTCGGGCCCCTCTTGCACTCGTCCTTGCCGCCGCGGTCCGCCCCTTCCCGGCACTTGTCGTCTCCGCCGCCCGGGCCGCTCGACACGCTCACGCGTTCGCCCATGCTCTGAGCCGCGACCCCGACCGGACTGACGAGCCCGGTCGCCAGGACCAGCGCGAGTGAGGCGATCGCGCCGCCCGCGGTCCAGGTGGCTCGACAAGCCAGCGGTCCCAGTCGGGACCCTGTCCTGTTGGCAGGACTCATGTACGCGCTCCTCGCTTCGACCGGTTGGGGACTCCACGTCCGGTCCCAAGGGCGAGTTTGACCCGCGCGCAGCCGATCGATCGTCACAGCCGGTCGGCACGCGCTGATTATCAATAACTCGGAGTAATCGGCAGATCCAGGTGGGGTGCCTGTCGGGGTCACCAGGCGTGGCGCCCGCCGAGGTCGGCGCATTCGCCGCAGGGAGCCGATGTGCTAGGCGCAGCGAACCAAATCCCCACAGCCCAGGCGACGTTGTGGCCCCGACCTCGAACGGGGTCAGGGCCACAACGTGGTGGAGGAGGCGACCGATCCGGGCGGGAGTTGCACGAGCGGGCGTGCTCTTCAGGGCGGATCAGTCACCGGACCGCGAGAGGCGGCGGGAGATCGCCGTGGCTAGGCCGGGCGCGCTCACCTGTTCCCGGGCGACAGCACCGGGATGCGGACGTCGCTCTGGCCGGGCAGCACTGACGTCAGGTCGGGCTTGTCGTCGTCGCGCTTCTTGCACAGGGTGACGGTGGAGGGCAGATAGGTGTCGTCGCCGGGGAAGGCGGCGGTGTAGCAGGTGTCCTTGTCCTGCTTACCGGGGACCTTGCAGGTGGCTTTGCCGCGGTCGTCGGTGGTCTCGGTGCACAGCAGGACGGCGTTGGTGAAGGTGATTTCCTTGCCTTCCAGGGGCAGGCCCTCGGCGGTCAGCTTGGCGGTCAGCGTGAGACCGTTCCCGCCCTCGGGGTGGTCCTTGTCCTTCCCCTTCTTCTTCGCCTTCAGCGTCAGCTTGGTCGGGGTCCGCTCCGTGGTGACGGTTCCGATCGCCACGCCCGATGGGCCGACACCGACGGGGACGGTGGTGATGACAGTGTTCGTCGCGGTGTCGATCACCGACACGTTGGCCGAGCTGGTGTTGGCGACATAGACGCGAGAGCCGTCCGGAGTCGCCGCCTCCGCAGTGGGTCCCACGCCGACCGGGATGTTGGTGATGACGGTGTTCGTCGCGGTGTCGATCACTGCCACGTCGTTGCCGAAGGCGTTGGTGACGTAGACGCGGGAGCCGTTGGGGGTCACCGTCAGGCTGATGGGGACGTCGCCGACGGGGATGGGGGCTCCGATGACGGTGTTGGTGGCGGTGTCGATCACCTGCACGCTGTTCGTGTCGACGTCGGTGACGTAGGCGCGGGTGCCGTCCGGGGTGACCGCCACATCCGTGGGGCCGCCACCGACGGGGATGGTGGTGGTGACGGTGTTGGTGGCGGTGTCGATCACCGACACATCGCTTGAGGATTGATTGGTGACGTAGACGCGGGTGCCGTCGGGGGTGACCGCCACGCCCTGGGGGAAGTCGCCGACGGGGATGGTGGTGGTGACGGTGTTGGTGGCGGTGTCGATCACCGACACGTTGTCCGAGTCGCGGTTGGTGACATAGACGCGGGTGCCGTCCGGGGTGACCGCTACACCGAAGGGGCCGTCGCCGACGGGGATGGTGGTGGTGACGGTGTTGGTGGCGGTGTCGATCACCGACACGTCGTTCGAGGAGTTGTTGGCGACGTAGACGCGGGTGCCGTCCGGGGTGAACGCCACCCCAACAGGGCCGTCACCGACGGGGATGGTGGTGGTGATCGTGTTGGTGGCGGTGTCGATCACCGACACGTTGTCCGAGTTGAAGTTGGCGACGTAGGCGAAAGTTCCGGTCTGCGCGGCAGCGGGCGTGGCCACGGCGAGCGGGACGGCCAGGCCGGCCAGAACCGCCAGTCCCGCCACCCAGGCCCGCAGCAGCACCCACCACGAGCCCCCGCCCCCGCGACTTCGCCCCCCACTCTCCGGATCCGACGCCGCCCGTACCGCGATACCCGACATGAAGACCTCCTGCAGCGCACGACACCGAGGTGTATGCGAGTGATCAGAATGGACTCGGCGATGATGCCCCCGTCATGGACGGGCGGGATCGCCGCGGCGCTGATGATCGCCGCGCCAGACGCTAACTGCCACGATCAGCCGCACCCGCTTGAAACCTGTGAATACGGGCCAAACGGACGACTCGAGTCCCCCTTGCGGGCCCCGCCGTCGCCGGCCCGCGGCGAACCCAACCTGCGCAACCGCTGCTGGAAGGCATCCGAGTGCCCGCGTCGGTCTTGTTCGACCGCGCTGCGGACGTCACCACGTCATCGCTGCCCAACAGGTTTTGGACTCGCCACTGCTGTGGACGTGGGGTAGCCCCGGCCTGTCCGCGCGAGGGGGGACGCAGACAGGCGGGGGCCGGCGGATTGTTCAAGCCGTCGAGGCGTTGGAGGCCGGGCCAGCGAACCCGAGTGACGCCCGTCCACTGGACTGACGCAGGGCGCGCCGACCGCACCGGTGTCACGGCGGTCGGTCTCGTGGGAATCAGGGAGATCGTGGGTCAGCGGCGCGTCCTGCGAGGGCCGGAAGCGCCCGTCCCAGGCGTGCGAGCGGGGATAGGGCCATCAGTACTGGGGACAGCATCATGCCTGCGGCCGTCACCAGGAGGCTGGTGCGCAACCCCCACTCCTCCGCGAGAAATCCGCCGAGTAGCGCTCCGAGTGGGGTCAGCCCCATGCCGACAAATGTGATCGTCGCGGCCGCGCGGCCCTGCATCCCGTCCGGAGTGACGGCCTGCCGGACAGCCATGACGGTGACATTCACCAACTGGCCGCCGGTCCCGAACACGAAACTGACCGCAAGGAGCGCGGGAACCGTCACCGCAGAGGAGCCGTGCAGCGCGGGCACACACAGGAACGCGCCGTCGCCGAGTGCCGCCGCGGACACGAGCACCGCACCATAACCGAACCGGCTCGGCAGGCGGGCGGCCAGCACCGAGCCCAGGAGCGCGCCGGGCCCCGTCGCCGCAAGCGACAGCCCGACGGCGGTGCCCGACAGGTGCAGTTCCCGCGGCAGGAAGAGCAGATAGACGGTCATCATGGCCGCGAAGGAGAACTGGAAGGCCGCCGAGGCGAGGCACACGGTCCGCAGCGAGGTATCGCTGACGACAAAACGGAGGCCCTCATGAATGCGCCGCCATATGCGAGGGGGACGTTCGGAGCGCTCCGAGATCGATTCGCGGTGACGGATCCGTCGGATCGACAGGAACGACAGCGCGAAGAACAGCGCGCTGAAGGCGACAGCGATCGGCGCCGACAGCAGTGACACCAACGCACCGCCGAGGGCAGGACCGCCGATCTGCGCCGCGGACCGGCTGCCCTCGAGCGCGCTGTTGCCCCGCACCAACTGATCGCGTTTCACCAGCCGTACGAGAGACGCCTGGTATGCCACGTCGAAGAACACCGACAGGGCCCCGACGGCAAAGGCGACCACGAACAGCGCAGGCAGGCCGAGCCAACCGAGGAGGCCGGCCACGGCGGCGGCGCCCAGTGCCAGGGTCCGGCCGATGTCCGTCAGCACCATCACCGTGCGGGACCGCCACCCGTCTACCCACGCGCCGACGAAGAGCGAGAGCAACAGGATCGGCGCCTGCCCCACCGCGCGCAGGACGCCCAACTGGCCGGCACCGGCGTTGAGCGTCAGGACGGCGAAGAGCGGCAACACCAACAGACCTGCATGTTCGCCGAGTTGGGAGGCGGTCTGACCCACCCAGAGTCTGCGGAAGTCGCCGTCCCGCCACAGACTTGAAGGGACAGGTCGACCGGAATCGGATACAGCGGAGGAAGCGGACGGCACGGGGATCCCTTGGATTGCCGACAACGAGGCCCGTCACCCGGCGCACAACGGGCGCACCGATGGCTCAGGCAGGGGAAGGCTCGCTATGCCGCAACATCAAGGGCAGCACGCGATGACAGGCCGATCACGGCCTACGACGTCAGCGCGCGCTCGGACGACCGATCATGTCTTAGCTCCTCGTGGGTCACTCGCCGAACCCGAACACTAGCCTTCGGCGGCCATTGTCTGCGGGAAGACCTCAGACCGCCCCCGCGGCAGACGTCCCGTCAGCCGCCCACCAGGGCCGACAGATCCTTAGCGCCGGTTTTCGTTCCGATGTTCCTACCGACGCCAATTGCATCCGATGCGAATAGGCGACACCCGTCCTGGAAGCGGGCCCAGGACCATATCAAGCGGTCCTGCCAGGGACGTTGGCCTCGGAAATACGGTAATTCAGGGACCCGCGGTTGCGCACAAGCCTCCCGGACAGGTTCCAAAGGCGTCCCGGACACGTCCCGGACACGCCAATGACCAGCACGGACGGGCTGCACGATGTCCCGGACGCCTGAACCTGTTGCGCCGTACACGACAGCCGCAGCACGCTTCCGTCACCGGCCGCCCGCCGCCGCAGATCAGATTTCCAAGGGCCCGTGGGCAGCTCAACCACCACCACTCACAGGGGGAAACAAGGTGAAGAGTTCAAGGCGTAGCGCTCTGGCCGCAAAGAGCGCACTGGCACTGCTGATGACGGCAGGACTGATGACCCCCGCCTATGCCCAAGGCACCGGAGCGGGCGCTAAGGCTGCCCCCGAACCGGCCGCCAAGGCTGCGGTAATCAAGGACCGGGTCATGACCTGGAACTCCCACGGACAAGACCTTCTCAGCGGACCGGGCTTGCTGAGGGATCAGATCCGCAAGTTCAGGCCCCAGATCGTGCTGCTTCAGGAATCGTGCCTGGGCGAGGTCAGGCAGGCCGTGTGGCAGCTGGAAACTTACGGCCTGCACTACCAGTACAAGCCTGGAACGGCCAACTATCACTGGTTGTGCGGGGGAGACAACGGCCAGGCCGTTCTCGTCGCCAAGGGAACACCTCTCAGCAACTACAAGACCGTCCGGTACAGCAAGGATGACGGCGAGAAGCGGGGTTACAGCAAGTTCACGACCAAGCTTGCAGGGCGCACCGTGCAGGTCTTCAACACACACCTGAACAGTGCTGGGGGCGCTGCGACTCGGCCCGAGCAAATAAATGATCTGATCGCTGCGGCGCGTCCCTACCGGCGCACACTGCTGGGCGGTGACTTCAACACCCAGCCCTGGGACAGTGCCATGGGTCCGATGTGGGAAGAGCGTCCGGCCTACCGGGACGTTGACCCCTACTGCGGCAAGAACCAGCATCAGTGGTGCAACGGCACCCAGGAAGGCTCGGGCAAGAAGTTCGACTACCTGCTGCACCAGGGCATCAACTCACGGGCCTGCTATCTGCGTAACACCCGCAACGAGGACCACCGCGTCGTGATCAGTGATGTGACCGCATCGGCACCCTCGACGGCCACCTGCCGGTTCGTGTAGGAGGTCGTTGCCGAACCTCGGAAGCCTTCCGCTTACCGTTCGGCGGGCTTCGAGAACGAGGGGACCCGCCGAGTCGGACCCAGATGGCCAACGGTACGCGCCCGCCGAGCAGCGAGGCCAGGACCAGCACCGCCCTGCAACTCGCCGGGCAGGCCGTCCGTGGAGTCTTCGCTGGCGCTTCTCTCGCCGTTGCTGAGCGGCTGATCAAGCTGTTCTCGGAGCAGTCACCGCCCTTCCCGGCTTCGCAGCCCACGCCGCACAGCCGGGAAGGGCGGCGGTCAGCCGGCCGCCGCTCCGGGAAGATCATCCGCACCTATCGGTGGTCGACCGTTACTCACCGCGATCGCAAGGCGAACCTTGCGGATGAATACGCGACACCGCAACATGTGCGCCTGCCAGTCTCAACCCCCGGACCGCCGGGCGGGGTTCGGCAGCCGCCTGTTGATTATCGATCGAAATCAATCGATAATCGATACATGCATAGCTTCTTCATCGCCGCACTCCGGGCCGGCATCGCCGCAGCGATCTTGGTCGGTCTCTTCGGTCAGATCGTGGTCATCCCGACGGCGGCAGCCGATGAGGTCGACCGTTTCCCTCCTTACGCCCCGTTCGCCGCGCCTTACATGACGGTGGCGATCGTGGGTGTCGCCTGCGTCCAAGTGGCGCTCGTCGCCATGTGGGTGCTGCTCACCATGGTTCAACGCGATGCGATCTTCACGTCACGGGCCTTCCGATGGGTCGACACCATCATCGGGTCCTCGATCACGGCGACGCTGCTGGCGCTCGGGGTCACCGTGCATCTGGCCTTGGCCGACGTCCCCTCTCCCGACGACGGCATGGATGCCATTGGCGCGCTGGCCGCCGCGACCGCGAGCGTCGGCGTGGGGGCATCGTTCGCAATGCTCATGGTCATCATGCGAAGCCTCTTGAACAAGGCGACGGATCTGCAGACCGAGATCGCCGAGGTGGTCTGATGGCGATCATCGTCGACCTCGACCTCCAACTCGCCAAACGCAACCTGTCGGTTGGTGAGTTCGCCGATGCCGTCGGCATCACGCCCGCCAACATCGCCGTACTGAAGAACGGTCGTGCGAAGGCGGTGCGGTTCACGACGCTTGACGCGATCTGCCGCACACTCGGCTGTCAGCCCGGCGACGTGCTGCGCTGGGTGCCCGACGACAGCGCGGAGCAGGCTCGCTGAGATTCCCGAGTACGTGCCATACGGCCTCTTCGATCCGGTGCAGGCGTATCTCGACAGCTCGCTAAGCGAGTGATGCGGCACAGTCGCCGAGTCGCCTGCTTCCAAGCGACGGACCGTGATGTACGTATTCACGGTCGAGTGTGCCAGCCGGCGTGCTCATCGCGCCGCCTCCGGTTCCGCCATTGAGAGACGATTCGGGTGGACGACCTGCCCGCGGGCAACAGTTCCCCGGTGTCCTCGAAGCGGAGGACGCCAACTCCGGGACAGCCCGAGCGACATCACCACGGCAGTACGCACGGCCCTGACCACGGGCGCGGCGCACCCACCACCGTCGGTCTGCCTGGGGGTGCCTACCTGAGCCGCCCTTGGCGCAGGGCGGTCATGAAGTCACCCCAGACGGGGGCTCGGAGAGCGATGCGCGGGCCGCGCGGTTATGACCACTGAGAGCGTCGGGCTCACTCATCCAGGACTCTTGGGTAGGCGGTGCATGTGGCATCGTCGGATAGCCGGAAGGGAACGCCGGTGAGCTTCTCGGACTGCTCCCACAGCCGGCGGGCGGTGGTGGTGTCACGGATGGCGGGCTCCCGGTTGCGCAGGACGGGCTCGCCGCGTAGCTGCAGCGGCCCGTCGGGCACGACATACGCTCCGCCCGGCAGGTCCGGGACGGTCGCGGCGTACAGGGAGGTCTTGGCGCCTTCGGGGGTTGGGCGGAAGGCGACGCGGACCAGCAGCCGGGTCAACGCTCCATAGAGTCGACCGCGGTTGCCGTTGGCACCGCCGGTGAGAACGTTGGTGCGGGTGAGTCCGGGGGCGACAGCCACGCTGCGCAGCCTCAGCCCGGCGGCGTCGGCGCGGCGTTGCAGTTCGGTGGCGAAGTAGAGATTGGCGCGCTTGGACTGCAGGTAGGCGAACACGGTGCGATAGCGGCGTTCAGCGTTGAGGTTGTCCGGGTCGAAGCGGGCGAATCGCTGGCCTTCGCTGCTGACGGTGACCACCCGCGGATCGGGGGAGGCGAGCAGATGGGGCAGCATTAGCCCGGTCAGGGCGAAGGTACCGAGGTGGTTGATCCCGAACTGCGACTCGAAGCCATCGGCGGTCCGGGCAAACGGCACCATCGCCACGCCGGCGTTGTTGACCAGCAGATCGAGCCGGTCATGGTCCCAGCCGTCGGCGAAGACGCGTATGGAGGCAAGATCGGCCAGGTCGAGGAGGCGCACCTCTGCGTGGGCGCCGGGTGCCTGGGCGAGCAGCCGATCCAGGGCGGCCTGCCCCCGTTGGGGACTGCGGCAGGCCAGCACGACGTGGGCGCCCCGGCGAGCGAGCGCCTCTGCTGTGACCTGGCCGATGCCGCTGTTGGCTCCGGTCACCACTACCAGGCGGCTGGATTGGTCGGGGATGGAGTCGAGGGTCCAAGTGCGGGAAGCGCTGGGCATGGCTTTCCTTCTCAGCTCATCGGTTGAGGCGTCCGGTACGCAGCTGGACAGGACCCGCCTCAGTGCAACTTCTAGTTGCGATAGGCTGGAGCCTGACACGCGATCGACCACTAGCGCAACTAGGAGTTGCAATGGAGTTGGGGTCCTCCGGTCCTGCCCGCCCGGTCGGGCGCGGTCGCAAGGCGCAGGCGGCGGTGCGCGCGGCTACCCTCGCCGAGTTGCTGGACCGGGGATATGCCGAGCTGACCGTCGAGGGCGTGGCCCAGCGGGCCGGGGTGCACAAAACGACGGTCTACCGGCGCTGGAAGGATCGCGCGAGCCTGGTCGTGGACGCGCTTGCCGAGCACTTCGCCACCGACATCCCAACCCCGGACACCGGAGCCATCGAGACCGACCTGCGGGCGCTCGCGCGGGCGCTCGCGCAAAGCATGACAGGCCCGGTGGGCAGGGCGGTGCAGACCGCGATGTACTCCGACGCAGGTCGGCTGCCGGAGATCGCCGAGGCGCGGCGGCGGGTCTTCGCCGACCGGTTCCGGCGTGCCGAGCCCGTGATCACCCGCGCCATCGAGCGAGGCGAACTCCCGGCGGAGACCGATCCGGTCGAGCTGCTCAAAACGCTGGCTGCACCGATCTACTTCCGGTTGCTGGTCAGCGCTGATCCGATCGAGGAGGGCACCGCCGACCAGGCCGTGCGGATCACGCTCGCCGCCGCCCGCGCCGGCGCCCTGACACAGGGCTCCGCCGTAGCCGTCAAGGCGACCGAAGCGGACGCCGGTCAGGCATGAAGGGCAGCGTGCTTGCCCCACGCGTACGGTGCCGCCAGAAGGGCGTCCAGACCGGTAGGCACACAGGCCAACGGGCGCCCTTCACCATGGTCGCGGCCAGCACAAACATCGGACTCATTCATCTAGGGCGCCTGCCAAACAGGTTTCGGGCTCGCCACTGCTGAGGAGGTGGGGTGGCCCCGGCCTGTCCCCGACGAGGGCCGTAGACAGACCGGGCCGGCGGATTGCTCAAGCCGTCACGCGAATGGTGAGACGACCCGTGCGCAGGATGGCGTGATTGGCGAAGAGGCCCTCGAGGTGGAACTCGCGGTTCAGGTCGCCGGTCCACTTGGCGTCTGGCAGGTCGCGGTAGGTGGGTGCTTTGACGGTGCGGGCCCGGGTGCATTGGGTGAGGATCCACCGGGCTTGTGTCTGGCTGGTGGGCGGGTTGTTGTACATGCTCGCGGCCAGTCGCCACAGGTGGTCGCCGGTGGCGGTGCCCGGGTCGGTGACGCCGACGACGGCGATGTCGCCGAGGCTGCGGGAGTCGCTCGACTGTGTGGTGTAGGCGACGGTCAGGCCCTCCAGCGGGAAGACGGTGAGGCGGCTGCGGGCGGAGAGCAGGGCGGGCATGGGCGGGTTTCCGTTCTGCGCGCGAGGGTGCGCGGCCCGCTGGGGGAGACGGGCCGCGCGGGGAATCGAAAAGGGGTCAGCAGCCGTCGCCGTCGCCGCAGCAGGCCGGCGGGTTGCACTCCGCGGCGGTGCCCCACAGTTCGTGGTCGACGGCGTAGCCCATCTCTTCGATGGCTTGGACGGTGCGCTTGATGGCGATGCCGTCGCGCAGGCGCCGGCCCCCCAGCGGGTTGTGATGCAGGAACGTGCCGAACCGGCGGTGGCAGAAGTCGGCGTACTCGCGGCTGTGCAGCATGAAGGCGTGCCAGCCCGGGTCGACCTTCCGTGACGGGGACAGCGGTACGTCCGTGCGGTGCCCGGCCATGTCGATGAAGGCGAGGGCCTGGTCCATCACGCGTTCGGCCTGGGGCCGGTCCAGGTCCTCTTCGAACTCGAGGAAGGTGACGAGCCGTTCGAAGAGTTCGGGGTCGAGGAGTCGGCGGCCGGTGGTCTGTTCTGTCGCGAGAGCAGTCATGCAACGCTCCTTGATGTGTCCTCGGCGCGAGGCGTTCCCTCACGCCGTCGTGCACGTCGGGGCCCTAAAGGGCCCGTCACCGCCTCGGCCGGGGTTTCCTGGCCGGAGTCGTCGGCCGAGGCGGGGCTCATTGGTTGGTGGTTACGGGCAACACACGCCCGCGAACACCTCGATGTCGAGGACGTGGGCGCCGAGCCGGCCGCGCGATACTCCGACGCTGCGCGCGCCGGTCGCGAGGGGCTGATCGCACCAGACGCCGGCACGTCCCGCGTACTGCTCCCAGCTGAGGTCTCCGGCCGCGGGCAGCACGCGCGCATCGGCCGTGGACGCGGTCACCGGACGATCCTGCAGCGGGGGCAGGAGCATGGCGGGAAGGCGAGGGGGTCCGGGAGCCGCTCGGGGTCGCCCGTCGGGACCGTCAGCCTCCAGACCTCCCGCCGTCGGCAGGTCGCGGCGTCCACCCGGTACACCTTGATCGTCATCACGGCCTGGCCCCTCGTCGGCGATCAGCTCCGATGCCGACGGTAGGAATCGCGCCCTTGCGTCCGCCATAAACCTGCACCAACTTGCACGGCAATGGATCTGACCTGCACTTGGCCGGTTCGCCACCTTGACGGGTTGCGGCGATAGCCTGAAAGTGATGCAAGTCCGAGCATGTAACCAGGCGTTGGAGGTCGACATGGCGTTACGGTTCATCGGCATCGATCCAGATACGGACCGCGATCACTGCCCGACAGTGTGGACCGATAAAGAAAAGCAGGAGTTGCTTTTCCAGGGCTGGAAGCCTGACGCCGGAACAGTTGCCGAATGCGAGGCGGCCAGCCCGGCGAACGGATCCGTGCCGGAGACTGAGGCCATCATCAGGATTCCGGCGCGCATGGTGCCGATGATCAGGAAGGCGTGCGATGCGATCGAGCGGGGAAATCCCGAGCTTCGCTGAGCTGCTGGCAAGCTGTCACACGTCCGCCGCGCACCTTGAAATGCGCGACAGTTACGCCGACAACGAGCGCTTCGAAGCCTGGCGGCGCGGAGACCGCATCGACTGGAAGGACCGGGCGACGTGGTGGCATCCCTACGACCAGACGATCGCAGACGCGGTCGCCCGCGGCGTCGTCATCCGCCGGGCTCGTATCGTCTCCGAGCCTGTGAGCGAATACATCCAGTGGGAGCACTACGTCACGACTGCCAACGTCACCGCAGGCGAGCAAGTGCGCTGGCTGCCACGTCGGCTGGCCACAGACATTGCCCTTCCTGGGAATGACTTCTGGCTCTTCGACGGCGCCCTTCTTCGGGTCCACCACTTCGACGGCAACGGCGCCGTGGTGGAAGACGAACTCACTGATGCCCCGGCCATACTGAAGCTCTGTGCCGCCGCGTTCGAAACCGTCTGGGATCGCGCAACCCCGCACGATCAGTACCGGATCTGATAGCCCGTAGACACGTGACCGAGTCCGCATCGTCCAGCGTGCAATCCGCACGCGCCGCGCTTGCCGAGCGGCTGCGGGAGGTACGGCTGGACGCGGGCATCACCAAGCGGGAGCTGGCTGCTCGGTGCGGATGGCACGAGTCGAAGTCGTCGCGCATCGAGAGCGCCAAGACGCCACCGTCCGATGCGGACATCAGGTTGTGGTGCCTCGCTTGCGGAGCCGACAGGCAGGCACCCGACCTCATTGCGGCGAACCGGCAGGCCGACTACATGTACGTCCAGTGGAGGCGGCTTCAGCGCACCGGGCTCAAGCGGCTCCAGCAGGCAAGCCTTCCGCTGTACAAGCGGACCAAACACTTCAAGGTCTACTGCTCCAACGTGGTGCCCGGCTTCCTGCAGACGCCCGGCTACGCCACGGTCCTGCTGCGGGCCATCGCCACCTTCCGCGGTCTCCCGGACGATGTGGCCGAAGCCGTCAGCGCCCGTATGGATCGCTCCCGTCTCGTCCGGGAAGGGAATCGGCGCTTCGCGATCGTCATGGAGGAAACCGTCCTGCGCTACCGCATCGGAGATGCCGGAATGATGGCTGGCCAACTCGGCTCACTACTGTCGGTGATGGATCTCCCGTCCGTGTCGCTGGGCGTCATCCCGGCCGGTGCAGAGCGATCCATGTGGCCCATCGAGACGTTCACAGTCTTCGACGACGAGCGGGTACACCATGAGCCGTTGTCGGCGTCCGTGAAGATCACCGCACCGGACGAGGTTGTCCAGTACCTGAAGGCGTTCTCGGCGCTGCACCAGCAGGCTGTGTACGGGGCGGAGGCGCGAGCACTGATAGTGAAAGCCATCGAGGCCCTGACATGACAGGCATACGAGGCAGCGAACACGGACCTGTGCGAGCCGCGGAGCCCCAGGGCTGGAAGCCGAGCCTCCAAACTCGAAGCGGCCACGAGGCAGTGATCGGGATCCCGACCAGGACGGTGCAAGTGATCAGAGAGGCAAGCGATGCCATCGAGCGCTCCGTCATTCGATGAAATGATCCACCGCTGCACGCGTTCCGCCGTGCACTTGGAGATGCGTGACTCCTATGCCGTCGACTACGAGAAGGGTCCGTACGCGGCCTGGAAGAACGGGTTTCGCCACGATCCGGCCGACCGGGGCGTCCTGGTGGCGGCCGTGGCTCGACCTGATGTCCCGGACGGTGTCGCGCGGTCTCGTCGTGCGGCGCGCCCGCATTGTGTCCGAGCCGGTGAGTGAGTACATCCGCTACGAACACTCGGGCACCTTCACCAACGTGGCGGCCGGGGAACAGGTGCGGTGGTTGCCGCGCCGCCATGCGTCGGACATCGCCCTTCCAGGCAATGACTTCTGGCTCTTCGACGAACAGTTCGTGCGCTGGAACCACTTCGCCGGCGACGGGTCGTCCATGGGCGCGGAGATCAGCGGAGCCCCTACGACCGCGAAACTGTGTGCCGAGGCCTTTGAGGCCGTGTGGTCGCGCGCGATCCCACACGACCAATACGAGATCCACTAGCAGGAAGGAACGGCTTACCCGTGACCTTTTCCCCGTCGTCATCCGCGCAATCCGTCCGCGAATCGGTCGCCCGAAGGTTGCGCGACTTACGCGAGGCGTCAGGGCTGACGGTTTCTGAGCTGGCCGACCGATGTGGCTGGCAGCTCGCGAAGACGTCCCGCATCGAGAATGCCCGCACCGCACCCTCAGCCAAGGACATCCACCTGTGGTGCCGAGCGTGCGGGGACGCCGACCAGGCGAGCGACCTCATCGCCAAGTCCCCCAACACAGAGTCGATGTATAGCGAGTGGCGCCACCAGGTGGGCAGCGGGCTGAAGCAACTCCAGGGCAGCTGGGTGGAGTTCTTTCACCACACCCAACTGTTCCGCATCTACTCGTCGACGCTGGTGCCCGGCCTCCTGCAGACCGAGGGCTACGCAGCCGCGTTGCTGAGCTCCATCGCCGACTTCCGCGAGATCCCCAACGACGGCGCCGAGGCGGCGGCTTCCAGGGTCGAGCGCTCCCGTGTCATCCACGAGCAGGGACACCGGTTCGTCCTTCTCGTCGAGGAAGCCGCTCTGCACCACCAGCTCGGCGACGGGGACGCGATGGCCGCGCAGCTGGATTTCCTCCTCACGGCGGGCGCTCTGCCGAGGGTGTCGCTCGGTGTGATCCCGATGGCCACCCCGCGGCGTCGGCTCTGGCCGCAGGAGACGTTCAACATGTACGACGACACCCTCGTGTCGGTGGAGCTGTTGTCGGCGCAGGTGGACATCACGCAGCCGAGTGAGATCGCCCTGTACCTGAAGGCGTTCGAGGAGCTGCGCGCCATGGCGGTGTACGGGCAGGCGGCACGGGCGCTGATCGTGAAAGCAATCGACGCCCTCAACTGAACCCGGACACGCCTAGGTGGGCGTCCCTCGCGGGCGGGCGTCCACGAACTCCCCCAGGCGGCCGGTCGGAGGTCGAGTTATGACACGAGACCGGTGCGTCAGCAACACCGGGCCGGGACACGACAAAGGGATTCCCGCTCATGAGTCGGTGATCCGTATCCCCGCCCGCCTGGTACCCATGCTGAGGGAGGCCTGCGATGCCGCAGAACGAGCTGCGCTTTAACGACCTGCTGGAAGCGGTGAAGAACTCCGCTGTCCACTTGGAAATGCGTGACGTGTACGGAGTCGGCGACGAGGCCGACGACTTCACCCAGTGGCAAGAGACCGGGCGGCGAGACGGCGACCCCGGCTCCGCCTACTGGGCACCCTGGGTCGACCTGATCTCCCGGGCGAAGGGTCGCGGTGTCGCCGTGCGACGGGCGCGCATCGTGTCCGAGCCGGTCACCGACTACATCCGATACGAGCACGCCGGGACTCACGTCAACGCGTATGCTGGAGAGCAGGTGCGTTGGCTGACGCGCCGGCGGGCAGGCGATCTGCTGCTTCCTGGCTGCGACCTGTGGATCTTCGATGGGGCGCAGGTGCTGTTCAACCACTTCACCGGCCAAGGAGATTGGGCGTCACCGCCCCTCGAACTGCGTATCGAGCCCGGCATCGTCAAGCAGTGCGTGGCTTCCTTCGAGGCGGTATGGGACCGAGCCATCCCGCACGACCAGTACGAGATCCGCTAACAGGAAGTAGGGACAGGTCAGCTCCTGCCCATCTCCCCGTCGTCCGCGGCTCAGGCAGCCCCCAAGAGGCCTTTGGACCGCGACCGTCTACCGGGTCGGACTCCACCTCGCAGCCATCCTCATCTGGGCCGGGAGGTGATCCGAAAGCAACGGCCTGGTTCTCCTCGTTGTTCTAGTCCGTCCCCTTGAATCCGCTGCACTCGGTGCGCTCGTTGCCCTGCGACACGGTGTACTTGGCGTTCTCCACGTTCAGCATCTGAAACCCGCCGTTGTCACTGATGGTGAATGACCCGCCCGCGGCGGTCGGCGAGGACACGAACGCGGGCCCCGGCTTGAAGCCGCCACCGGAGAGGTGCACCTTTCCGTTGGGCAGGACACCGGAGATGGAGCAGGTGGCGGCGGGGGCCGCGGCGGCCGACGGGCCCCAGGCGAAGGCGGCCGGGGCGGCGATGAGCGCGCCGGCCACAAGGGGGGTGAGCATGGAGAGACGTACACGTCGGTGCATCATTCTTCCTCCCGAAGGGAGTCAAGGGAAAAGCAGTAACGGAAGGCACGGGCGCACGCCCGCGGTGTGAGCCTCCCTCGGGGCCCCGCACTCTTCGGTTGGGCCGTGAGCTTGCGTCGGCGGGCGGCCGGGGGGCCGGAAACAGTCCGTCGCTTCCATCGTCCCCCGCCCGGCCTGAGGTGTCGACCGGTGACCGGACCCCGCAGCCCGATCCGAATCCGGGCCCAAGGCGGCCCGTTCTCCCCAGCGCGACTGGGGCGTTACGGACTGGCTATGACATCACGCTTACACAGCACAGGGTGGAAAGGCTCCAGCCAGCGATCACGACAGAAACGGCCGGTGAAGGGAGGGCCGGCCCGTGCAGGCCGCGTCGGCCGCCACGCGATGACGAGGTCGGGCCTGCTGAGGCGTCCCTCGCGCAGGGCGCCCGCGAATTCCCCCCAGGCGGACGGTCGGAGGTCGAGTCGCGCACCGTGCGGCACCTTGGAGTCCCGCACGGCGACGTCAGCGGCGGACGCGGCGACCTCGACACACTCCGTGCCGCTTCCCCCGCTATACGAGGACTTGAACCATTCAGCCGGTTGAATGTCATGCCGGTGCATCAAGTGTCCCATCAGGCAAGACGGTCGCCCCGCAGCGCGTCCAAAAAGCTGGCCCAGGTGTTGGTGCTGAATGCGAGCCGGGGCCCCAGAGGATTCTTGCTGTCCCGTACTCCAGCGCCGTTCACAATCGCTGCCGCCTCGACACACTCGCTGGTGTTAGCCCCGCTGTACGAGGACTTGAACCAAGCCTCGGCCGGTATCTCAGGGGTGTTGCTCTGCATCACATCTCCTCATGGACTCGCTCGATCATGGCTGATGAGGCAGCCATGTCCAACGCTTGTGCGCGGAGGTAGTCGAACGCAAGCCGGTATCGGTCCAGTTCCTCGGCCTTCTCCATGAAGAGAGAGCCGAGGTGGATGTCCACGTAGACGACATCCAGGCTGGGCTCCGCGCCCCCGAGGATCACGAAGCTGCCCATCGCTGCCGAGTGGGCACCCTTGGAGAACGGCAGCACCTGGAGCGTGATGTCCGGGGACTCGTTGGCCTGGAGCAGATGGCTGAGCTGCTCCCTCATGACGTCGCGCGAACCGACCATGCGGCGGATAACCGACTCGTCGAGGATGGCCCAGAGGTGCAAGGGCTTGGTCCGACTGAGGATCTCCTGGCGCTTCATCCGGATGTCAACGAGGCGCTCGATCTCTTCGGGCAGCAACCGCATCTCGGAGGCATGTTGCACGGCCTCCGTGTACCTGCGGGTCTGCAAGAGCCCGGGTACGTAGAGGCAGTTGAAGTGATCCTCGCGTACCGCCTCGTCTTCGAGGGTGAGCAGGAGGTTCATCGTCTCCGGGATGGAGTCGGCGAACGAGCTCCACCACCCCTGCTGCTTCGCGTCCTTGGCGAGTGCGACAACCGCCTTACGTTCGGCTTCGCTCGCGTCGTACTCACGGCAGAGCGCGTCCACGATGGGCCACTTCACTGGCCCTTCTTGTGTCTCGTACCGGCTGACAGTGGCCTTCGAGACCCCAACGAGACGGCCGGCTTCCTCCAAGGTCATGCCCTTCCGGGCGCGCAGCTTGCGCATCGTCACGCCGAGCTGACGGCGTCGGGTTGTGGCCCTCGCGGACATGGCAGAGACCTTCCGTTTCGTACTGGCCAGCCCTGTGGCCGCCAGCAAGGCTATGCAGACCTGAAGTTGAGGAACCACCAGGTTCACTCGATAGATTTCTGTGAGAAGTTTCATGGTGAGACTTCTCGATGCAATACTCCACGTGCATCGCTACGCAGTGCAGCCGTACGGACGCGGTGGGCGCAGGGCTGCTGTGGCGCGGAGGGGAGTGGCCATGTGCGGCAACGAAGTCGCTAATACTCGATCTCGGCTTCGCTTTGTTCTGCCCTTTGTGGCGGAACCAGCTGAACTCCACGTACTCAGAACAGCCGTGCGAGAGCAGCTCGCTCACTGGGGATTCCAAGCGCTTGAAGACGAGGTGCAACTTGCGGTCACGGAGCTCGCGGCGAACGTCATCAAGCATGTAGGTGCAGGTGCGGCGGCAACCCTCGTCATGGAGCCCAGCGAGGCAAGGCTTCGCGTAGAGCTCCATGACAAGAGCAGTGCGGTGCCGACGTTGAGGGATCCGGACTGCGAAGGCGAATGCGGCCGAGGCCTGCATCTGCTGGAAGCCCTGGCAGCGGAATGGGGCACCGCTGTCACGGCGGCCGGCAAGGGCGTGTGGTGTGAGATCGCGCTCGGCTCTGTTCCGCGCCTTCGCCAACTGCGCCGTGCGGTCGCGGCGCTGGAGCACTACCGGGGTGAGGCCGGCCCTGTGGGAATGCGCCAGGTCCGAAACCTGGTGATCCTCGAGGATGCGGCCACGGACCTCATTGCCGACCTCCTGCACTGGGTCGCCGCTCAAGGCGGCGACCCAGACGAACTCCTGGACCGAGCGCTAATGCACTACGAGGCCGAAGCGCAGGCGGCGTGATGCTGTGCGGCTCCAGTGCTCAGCCAGTGCCACGGGTGGCGGCGGCCAGGATGAGGGCGGCATCTTCATGCCGGCCGGCCCGGTGCAATGCTGCTGTGATGTCCAGGACGGCCTGTTTGTCGGCTCGTTCACCAGCATTGACGAGTACGGTCTCCGCGGCCTCCTCTAGGCCTGCAGAACGGCAGGAGGAGACGACATTCAGGACATCGCCCGCGGAGAATGACATTCCAGCCCTCCAGAGCATGAGGTCCGCGTCGCGCTTCCTGCCCTCGGCGAGGTAGCGAGTTACTACCCCGAGTTCCGTCCAGGCGACTTCGGCAGCCTCTGCAGGGTGCCGGTCCCCCGCCTGCAGGGGGACCGGCACCCTCATCTGTGCCGCCAGCACTTGATTCTCGAGCCGACGGGCATGCCGACGGAGGCGGAGTCGCCGCCGACCGTGCCGACTCTGGACAGTACGAGAGGCCGGCTCACCGACCTCCCCGGGTGTGGGCGGGTAGCCGATACGACAGCAGTGGCAGTGCTTCTTGAGCGCGTCGAGGCGCATCTCCTGTAAGGGATCAAGGGCATGCGGCAGTTGGAGGCCCGGGGAGGCGGCAGCATCCTTCTCTACAACCTTGTAAAAGTCCCGAAGGAGGTGTTCCTCCGGGATGCGGCCAGCGTTGAGGTGGTTCGAGAGAGTGGTTGCCGCAAGGTGCGCGTCACGGGCTATCTCGTGCTGGGTACGCGGACTGCACTCCCTGAGTTGACGCATGGCTGCCACCAGCGCCTGGTGGGCGGCGGAGATGCCGCTTGGCAGCTCTTTCCACTTCCTTGGATAGGGCGTCACGAGAGCTTCCGTTCCTCTGGAGGGGGAGGCGAGTGAGCCCCAATTCTGCTGCACAGCACGCACTCTGAGGGAGCGACGGATGTTTTCCGTTCCCCCTCGAAATCGTGCTGAGGCTGGCGTATCGGGTCGTCACGGCTGAAGAGTGGAGGTTGTTCGTAGCGGCAGCTGGTTGGGGGGTCACCCAGCTCCAATACGGGCTTCCGTGTACCTGACGTTAGGGGAACCTGTGATGGCTCTGCCGTCTTGGACAGATGGGCAGTTCGGCACCATGAAGCGCGCCGCACTGTGGCTGGTGTCGGTGGTGGGGGAGGGCAACGTCTTCACGAAGGAGGACGTCAAGACGGCGTTTCCAGGGATCAGTCAGGCCGATCGCCGGGTGCGTGACTTGCGTGACTACGGATGGCAGATCGACACGCACAGGGAAGACGCGTCACTGGGGCAGCACGAGCAGCGGTTCGTCGCGCAGGGTCAGCCGGTCTGGGAGCCGGGGAAGGCCACTAAGACCAGTACTGCGATCACTGATACCCAGCGGCGGAAGGTGCTGGCCAAGGACGGCAACCGCTGCAGGTCTTGCGGGATCGCTCCTGGACAGGTCTACGCCGGCTCGTTTGAATCGGCGCAGATCGACATCGCCCGGCGCCAGGTGAAGCAGCCTGGCGGCAGCAGCAAGTTGGAACTCGTAGCGGAGTGCAATCGCTGTCGTGTCGGCGGCCGTGGACTGGACGCCGACCTTGAGGCCGTACTTGCGGGCATTGCCAAGCTCGGAGGGCTGGAGCGGAAGATGCTCACCGAGTGGGTTGCCGCGGACGAGCGGGAGTTCGGCGCGGTAGAGCGCCTCTGGGCCGACTTCCGTACGTTGCCGGCGGAGGCCAGGGACCAGGTCCGCGAGGACCTTGGATTGCCGCCCGCCTGAGTCGCATCCGCAAGGAACGGTGGGGGCTGCCAGCATCGGCGACCCCATCGCACACACCGCTACGCCGCTGCAATTGGAAGGGAACAAACACCGTGAGCAAGGATCTCGGAGACTTCGGTCGGCCGCCGCTCGCCGTTGAGAACCAGGATCTGGTGGAGCAGCGCCTCCTGGAGGCGGCTGCGGGTACGGGGCTCCAAGAAACCCTGACAGTTGAGTGGCGCACGAAGCCGCTGGTAGTACAGGTCATCGACGTGCCGGTCGAGTCGCTCTACTACAACCCTGGTACGCACCGCATCCGTGCTCAGCGCAGCTTTGACCCGGTCCGCGACCGGCTGCTGGATGAGGACCCCTGGAGTGAGGAGAGCCAGGACTACCTGCAGTACCTGCTCCAGGCCGAGCCCTCTGATCCGGCCAAGCGTGACAAGGACTTTGAGGAGCTCAAGACGAGCCTCAAGGACTTCAATCAGAACGAGGCCGGGTTGATCACGCGTGACGGCGTACTCGTCAACGGCAACACCCGTGCGGCAGCACTGCGCGAGCTTGGTGTCCCGAACATCCGGGTGGGTGTGCTGCCGGAGTCCTGCACTTGGGCTGACGTCAACAAAGTCGAGCTCTCCCTGCAGTTGAGGCATGACACCCGCCGCCCGTACTCGTACATCAACCGCCTGCTAACCATCGATGAGCAGGTAGGGGCCGGCCGGCCCCTACGTGACGTTGCGAGGGATTTCCGCATTCGGAAGGAGACTGCGGAACAGGATCTCTGGGTCCTGGCCTGTCTCCGTGACCTGAGGGACAGGTCCATCACCGCCGAGGCGGAACTGCGCCTGCTGGACTTCGAGGACGCCCAGGAGAAGCTCCGCGAAGTGCACCGCGCCTACGGCAAGGAGTCCAAGGCAAACAAGGAGAAGGCCGAACTGCTCAAGGAAAACCGCCTGGCGGCTATCGTGATGGATTTCTCCAAGACCGACGTGCGCCTCATCGAAGCCGACTTCCGGACGCGGTATCTGGAGCACAGGCTGCCGGAGGAACTCAAAGCTGCTCCCGCTGCCACCGCTCCCGCAGAGCGCAGGATTCCCGGGATCAACCGGCCCGTGAGGGCCGAGGTGCCCCAAGTAGCCGCCGCCCGGGCCTTCACGGACACTCTCCTTCGGGCTAAGGCCGTTATTCGCGCAGGCGACAAGGTCCCGGCAGCCGAGGCTGAGAAGGCCGCCGCTGTGTTCACTCAGGCGCACCGGACTGTAGAGGACGCCCTGGAGCCGGCTGGCAAGGATGCCCGGGTGCGCAAGCGCAAGCAGGCGGCACCCGACCGGCTCAACGATGCTTGCATGGACATTGAGCAGTGCATCACCGACATGGCGCTGGCCCAGGCATCGCGCAGCCTTGATGAGGAGGCTCTCGACGAGGCGGTGCTCAAGCTGAAGGCCAGCATGCGCAAGCTCGCTCTGGCGGCTGCCCAGAGCATCGAAGTGCCCGGTGACGGTGTCGCGTGGCTGCTGGATGCCGTGCGTCAGGAGGAGGCGTGACCGAGACGGCAGAACCGTCCCTGCGGATCGGCTTCGACGTATCGCGGACCAAGGCTGTGCTGCGGGTGGGTGAGCAGTACCGCCGTGAGCTGACCAGGCTGGCTGCCCGCTTTCCCGCGGGTGGCCAGCGCGGCCCCCTTGCTATGGAGCTGACCCTCGATGACTTCCTGGTGGGCATCGACGTCCTCGCTGACTGGCCGCACCCGGATTCCGTTGCGTGGGAGGACGAACTAGCTGCGCTGGTCGGGGGAGTTCTTGACGACGCCGACTTGGCCGAGCAGCGGCTCCAGGAACCTGGCGGCTCGCCTGCCTGGGACGGTAGCCGGGTGGAAGCGGCGCTGGGATCCGAATGGTGCGCGGATCTCACTGAATTCCAACGGCGCGACATCGGACGGCTGTTGTCATTGCAGCACGGCGCCAACTTCAGCGTCCCTGGCTCTGGGAAGACCCGCGTCGGTCTCGCGGTATACGCGGCTATGCGGGAGCGCAAGGAGGTCCGGCGGCTGCTCGTTGTGAGCCCTAAGTCCGCTTATGAGTCTTGGCTGTTCGAAAGCAGGCAGTGTTTCGAGAGGCCTCCTATCACCGCCGTCATGGGGAAGAGCCCCGACCCCAGGGCAGAGATCCTGATCGTGAACTACGAGAGGCTGGACAAGTCACTTGCCACGCTTGCCTCTTGGCTTCGTGTCATGCCCTCTATGGTGATCCTCGACGAGGCACACCGCATGAAGCTCGGGGCGCTGGGGACCTACGGAAGTGCCTGCATGGCCCTCGGGCCGCTCAGTCGCCGTCGTCTCATCCTGACTGGAACGCCGGCACCGAACGGGGCACGGGACTTGGAGAACCTGCTTTCGTTCGTGTGGCCGGGGCACGGCCGCCGGGTGGTGACTCAGGCCGTCGCAGGAGGCGATCTTGCGTACGCCAGCTCAGTGCTCCGTCCCCTGTTCACCCGGACGACCAAGAAAGAGCTGGGACTTCCACCGTTCGAGACCCGCATCAGGCGCCTGAAGATGCCCGATCTGCACCGCGAGGTGTACGACGCCCTCGTAGGGCGTTTTACTGCCCGGGCTGAGGCTTCGCGCGCTGACTTCGATGCCCTCGGCAAGGCGATGCTACGCCTGCTCATGGCGGCCACGAGTCCGGCGCTGCTCGTTGAGGGAGGAAGCCGCTATGAGCCCCTGACGTACCAAGTGCCGCCGCTCGAAGTCCCCGAGGACGAATCGCTGTATTCGCTGATGCGGAACTTGCCACGGCACGAGCTCTCCCCGAAGTACAAGGAAACGCTGAAGATCGTCGCGGAGAACGCCGCGATGGGCCGCAAGACCCTGGTCTGGACGACCTTCGTACGTAGCATCACCACGATGGAGAATATGTTCGCGGCGTATCAGCCTGCTGTGGTGCACGGCGGTACACCCGACCGCGAGGAGCAGATCCGCCGCTTCCGCGAAGACCCCGACTGCCAGGTGCTGCTGTCTAACCCGGCGACCCTTGGCGAGGGCATCAGCCTGCACCACGTGTGCCATGACGCGGTCTACGTGGACCGTGACTTCATGGCGGGTCGCTTTCTCCAGAGCCTGGACCGAATTCACCGGTTGGGCCTTGCGCCCGGTACGGAGACTCGGGTCACGGTCCTCGCGGTCGAGGGGACTATTGACGAGGTGGTGGCAATGCGGCTCGAAGCGAAGCTGGAATTCATGGGACGAATTCTGGACGACCCATCCGTCCAGCAGCTGGCTGACCTTGAGGATGAGCCCGCCGTTGCGGCTGGCATGGATATGGCTGATGTTCGCGCGCTGCTGAGGCACGTCGATGCCGTCGATGCCCAGTGAGGCCACCCGCCGTGCGGCGCTGCGCTGGCTGGCACAGCTCCGCGTGGCGGGTGTTCCCCGGACACAGGTGCTCTTCACCCACCACCCCCGCTATGCGGACCTCACGCCGTCCCAGTACGCAGAGGGCCTTGCCTGGCTGAGGAAGACGGGCATGGTGACAGCGGCCGGCCGTCCAGTCGTGGCAATCAGCGAGACTGAGCTGCGGGGCACGGGGGCGCCCTCTGCCATTCCTCACGTCGTGTGGAGCCGTGCTGCTGAGGAAGCGAGAAGAAAGGTCGGGGCAGCCGGCGAGCAGGCGCTCCTCGGACTGCTCTTCCGGGGTGGGTTATTGCGGGTCAGACATGTGGCAGCACTCTCGGACGCGTACGGATACGACATCGAGGCAGCCCTGTCCGGCTCAGAATTCGCGCATCTGGAGGTCAAGTCCACGACCGACCCGACCAGGCTGCTGGTCCATCTCACGCGTCACGAGTACGAGGTCATGCTGGCGGATGCCGAGTGGAGCATGGCTGCCGTCCTCGTTGGCGCTGACGGCAGCGCATTGAACGTGGCCACCGTCAGCCGACGGTGGCTTCACGCGGCTGTCCCGGGAGACCGGACCAGGAACGGCAGCTGGGAATCTGCGCGGCTTTCCGTTCCGGCTCAGGCCATCACGCCGGGACTCTCAATGGATGCTGGCTGGACGCTCCTGCCGGATAGTTCGCTTCCGAGCCACCCGGTGTGGGGGATGCAGACCTCCGGGGTACTGGTCTGAGTCAGTGCGCTGGCAACGCTGCGGCCAACGGCCTCTGCAACCGGCGGTGGGAACGCGTTTCCCACCTGCCGAAAAGCCGAAGTCTTGCGGCCGGTGAATGCCCAGTCGGGAGGGAAGCCCTGAAGCAGCGCTATCTGGGCCACGGTGAGCTTTACCGGCAGCAGTGCTCCGGGCAGGGGCAGAGCGTCGGCGACACTGGATCCGTTGACGCCGAGTTCGGCCCAGGCCTGCCGGGCGCGGGAAGGGCCAAGGTCGGGACCGCCGTGCTTTCGGGAGCCACCGCAGAGAGTGGGCGCGATGCGGCTCGCGGAGTCCGCCCACTCGCGGGCCTGTTCCCAGCCTCGCGAAGCCATGGACTCGAAGAGGACGCTGCCCACTGAAGGCGCGGTATCTGGGCAGGACGTCGGCTCTGGCCACTTGAAGCGAGTGAATGAGGCCGGCCGCATGGCAACGAGGACCGAGCGTGGCCGGAGTTGAGGCACCCCGAAGTCACAGGCGCGCAGCAGGCGCCAGCTGGTGGCGTAGCCGAGATCCTCTAACTGGCGCAGAATAGCCGTGCGGTAGCTGTCGAATTTCTTCTGCAGGATCCCTTTGACGTTTTCGATCACGACGGCATGCGGCCGGAGCCTGGCGGCCAGCGCCAGCATGACGGGGAACAGGTCTCGCTCGTCGTCTGCGCCGAGTTGTTTGCCTGCGAGCGAGAACGGCGGGCAAGGGACGCCCGCAGCGAGCAGATCGATGCCCTGGTCGGCAGGGCGGAGATCGTGAGCGAGGAGATTCCGGGCATCCGTGTGGAGAACGTTCCAGTGCGGACGGTTTATGCGCAGGGTGTTCGCGGCGTCTGCATCCACTTCGACAAGTGCGATGTGTTCGAAACCGGCACGCTCTAGACCCAGGGCCTGACCTCCGGCGCCGGCGCAGACTTCGATGCCTGTGAGCGCCCGGTTCTGCGTGGCGGTGCCGAGCTGGTTCCGCATGGTGTTCCTCCCGCTTTGGTGCTGCGATCGATATCGCTCACAGCTTGCCGCCACTTGCCGCGGCAAGTGGCGGCAAGCTACTGTGCTCCCTCGAAGGGGCTAGCATTCGGATGTTTGAGCGATTGGTGGAACCGTGGTCGACATGGGGCTGAGCTGGCAGAACGAGTCACTCGGGGCCCGCGTCCGAGTCGCACTATGGCTGCGTGACGAGGTTGGCGAAGGGGGAACGTTCTCCAAGGCCCGAATCCGGGAGGCGGTCAGGGGGACCGAGCAGGTTGACCGTCGTATGCGGGATCTGCGTCCCGCGGGCTGGGTGATCCTCACGTATCGCGACAAGCCCAGCCTTCAGCCGGACCAGCTGTATCTGGAGAAGATCGGGCTGCCGATCTGGGAGGCGGAACACCGCGCTGCCGGTCTGCGCCAGATCAGCGCGAAGGCGAGGCGCTTCGTGTACGAACGCGACGGCCACATGTGCCGTCGCTGCGGAGTCGCCGCAGGCGAGGAGTACGCCGACGATCCGGGGGTCCATGCGCGTCTTACGCTCGGCCACGTCAATCCGCACAAGTCGGGCAATGGGGCGAATGCCGAAGACCTGATCACGGAGTGCGCCCGCTGCAACGAGACAGTGAAACACCTCACTGGTGTGCAGATGACCAAGGAGCAGGTCTGGGACCGGATGAAGGAGCTCCCGCTACGTGGCAAGCGCGACCTGCTGGCATGGATGAAGGTCGACCATCGTCCTCTGAGCCCAGCGGAGAAGGCGTGGGGAATGTACCGGCAGCTCCCGGCTGCTGTGCGTGAGGAGCTCGAGAAGGACCTGGAAGCACTCATGAGGAGCTGAGCGTCCCCTGTGGCTTACGGCTGGTCTCGTGGTTCCTGTCGGTGCGGGATGCGACACTTGCGTGTCTGTCATCACCGCCCCAGGAGGAGCCGATGGGTACCACCGACCACAAGCTGACCTCGATTGAGATCTGCGCGGGTGCCGGTGGCCAAGCTGTAGGGCTTCACCAGGCTGGCTTCCGGCACCTTGCGCTGGTTGAGATCGACAAGCATGCCGCGGAGACGCTGAGGGAGAACATCAAGAATCATCCCAAGTGGCGCTGGGAGAGGGATCATTGCTTGATCCGTGAGGCCGACGTGAAGGAGTTCCACCCGCTCGAGGAAGTGCCCGCTCCCGACGCCTACGGCGAGGGCAAACGTGCCACGTCTGATGAAGTGGAGCTGATCAAGCCGGGACAACTTGATCTCCTCGCTGGTGGCGTACCCTGCCCACCGTTCTCGGCGGCAGGGAAGCAGCTCGGCCGTGAGGACGATCGTGATCTGTTCCCCAGGATGCTCGCCCTTGTGGAGCAGCTCCAGCCGCGTGCGGTCATGATCGAGAACGTGCGAGGGCTGGTTGAGCCAGAGCGTAAGTTCCGCTACTACCGCAACCACATCAAAAACCGGCTGCGCAAGGCTGGCTATGTCATCTGCGGTTGGCGGGTCTTGGAAGCTCGTGACTTTGGCGTGCCTCAGCTCCGGCCGCGGGCCATCCTGGTCGCAATCCGCGAGGACGAATACCGGGGCTTTGACTGGCCGGAGCCGCAGGGAAAGATCGTGACAGTAGCGGAGACGCTGACGCCCTCCATGAAGCGGAGGCTTGGCGAAGACTCTGCGCGTTTCAGGAAGTGGCATAGCCAGGCGGAACTTGGCACAGTCGCTCCCACGCTCGTCGGTGGATCCAAAAAGCACGGTGGCGCGGATCTTGGTCCCACGAGGGCAAAGAAGGCATGGGCTGCGCTCGGCGTCGATGCTATGGGCGTGGCCAACGACGAGGACAAGATGATCGACCCTGATCGTGACCTCGGCACCCTGAAGAGAGGGCCAAAGCTCACTGTTGAACAGGCTGCTCTCATCCAGGGCTTCCCTGAAGAGTGGAAGTTCACTGGCGGCGGTAAGACCGCTCGTTACAGGCAGGTCGGCAACGCGTTCCCACCGCCTGTCGCGGCTGCGGTCGGCGAATGCATCAAGGAGGCGCTGGCTCGCACCGGGCCACTGCGCGAAGACCCAAGCCCGGGCTTCGAGCCGGAAGATGACCCGTCACTCGTCGCTCCTGAGCTTCCGCTCCAGCAGGCGCTGCCGACGATCGAGGACGACGCGGAGGACTGCGCTCGCGCACTTGTCGGGTGACTCGTGCTCCCAGAAGCGCAGGACCGTCCAGCCGGCTTCAGTGAGACGGCGGTCAGTGTCACGGTCGCGGGCCATGTTGCCCGCGACCTTGCCTGACCAGTAACCAGGGTTGGTCTTCGGTGGGACGTAGTGCTCGGGGCAGCCGTGCCAGTAGCAGCCGTCGATAAATACGGCCACCTTCGTTGGCCCGAAGACGATGTCTGCCGTCCGGCGCAGATCGGGGAGCGGCTTAGCGGCTACGCGGTACCGCAAACCCTGGGCGTGAAGCAGGCGGCGAAGAAGCCGCTCCGGCTTAGTGTCCCGGCTGCGGATTGCTTGCATGTTGCGGCGACGGGCAGCGGATGAGGCCCACGAGCCAGCTGGAGGATTCCATGGGTCGGTCACTGTTCAGTCCTAGCGATGCTTCCCACTGCAAAGGGCGGTTTCAGGTAGGCCAGTCAAGAGCCTGCCTCACAGGTTACCTTCAGCCCGTTTCCGAGGAATGACGGGCGCTGCAATCGGCTCATCTTCCGACCTCGCAACTACCCAGTAAGTGCCATTGACTTCAGCCGCGGGCCGTTTGTCTGGAATCGCCGGGGCTGGTGTAACACGGGCGGCAACGAGCTCACCCTTCTTGGGAACTGGCAAACCCAATGCCCGAGCCACCAGAGGATCATTATCTTGATGGCCGAGAACCAGAATTCCGTCTGGCCGCAGTGCGTCGCGGGCGCCCCCGTTGCCTCGGGCACGCTTCATCGGATCGTCGAGGCCGTGACCAACAGTCTCAATGATCGTTCTCCGGAGAATGATCCCTTGGACTTGGACTTCTCTAAAGAGCTGGAAGATTCTGGCTTGACCGTGCCGCTGATTGCGACCCTTCGCATCCATGATGCGCTTACATGTTTCGGGATCAAGGTGTAGCAGCAGGTTTTGCGCAAGTTTCCCGTGCTCGGGCCAGAGCCAGCGAATGGCGGCTACACCAGCCTCATTGAGCCTTCGCTTAGCATCGCGGTTCTGAACGGAGCGAAGATGCATTTCGGTGGCGCGGACAAGCCCGGCCCGCCACGAGCTGTTCTGATCGCTAGCTGTTACTACCAGGCATAGGTGGCCAACCATCTCTGGGCCCATCTCCCAGCCTCCGATGCGCTGGGAGAACTTGCAGTCCACCTCGACCCCACCTATGCGGTAGTCGGTCACGTCTCCGTCGTCGAACTCGAACTCTCTGTGCAGGTTGATTTCAACGAGAGTCCCCATGTGGGTCTTCTCGGTTTTGTGCAGTTTTTGGTACTCGTAGCGTCCGTTGCGGCGCCCGTCCAGTAGCTGGTCGAGCGTCGCTCGCAGGACGTCAGCAAACCGCTGGCCGTCATGGTCGAGGCTGGCCAGATGGGCGGCTACCAACTCCAGTTCGGTGTCGTGGACACCGCGAGAGTGATCTTCAGTCAGATCTGTCACGGGGTCATCTAAGCCGGCTCCGCGGGGGACCGGTTGGGAGGACAGCAGGCATCCCAGCCTGGCGGCCTCAGCCCTGAACCAGCCCCCCGTGGCAATCCCGGTACACCCTCCCCGTCCCGCACCAGCAAGCCGCCCCCTTTGCCGGCGGCCACGCCACCGCGCGGCCCCTTGCCGCCAGCGTCGTTGCGTACTGCGGGAGCAGGTCCGCGTTTGCCGGGGATGACTGTTCCGAGGCTGCGAACGCCTCGTACGACGGGACCGTCGCCCTCACGATGCCCAGGTTTTCCGTGCCCGTGGATGACAGGTCCCGCAGCGAGGCCTCGATGTCCGTAAGGTGCGCCCTCTGGGTCGGGTATTCCGATTCCAACTCGGGGTAGGCCGCGAGCAGTTCGGTCAGTTCGTCCTCCGGCCAGTGCAGGACCGCCACCGGGAACGGGCGGGACAGGGCCGAGCGGTACGAGCCCAGTTCGGAGCGCAGGCGGGCGATTTCCGCCTGTAGTTCGGCCGGGTTGTTGGAGCCCAGGGCCCAGAGGCGCTTCGGGTCGTGGAGTTCGTCCAGGGAGATGTTCGACGCGTGGCCCCGGTCGGCCAGGGCGTCCCACTCGTCGTGGGGCAGGCCCAGCAGGCGGCGGACGCGGTGGCGGCCCGTGAGGAGGGACTGGATGTTGTACGGGACGGGCTCGTCGTCGCCCGCCGGGAGGAGAAGGGTGAGCGCTGTCGTGAAGCAGTCGTGGGACGCCTCGAGCTCGTCGTGGGACTCCAGCGTCTCGGCGATGATCTCCCACGGCGCGGCGTCCAGTGGGGCCGCCGTGCGGATGCCGTTGATCAGGGCGCGGGCTTCGGCTTCGTGGCCGTACTCCCAGAGGTTCGCCGCCTGAAGGGCCTTGATCAGCAGGGGGTGCTCGGGGTCGGCCGCGAGCATGCGGTCGTAGAGGGTCGAGGCGCGTTCGCGGTCGCCCGCCAGCTCCAGATGGGCCACGGCTTGGAGGAGCAGTGGCTCATGGTCCTCGGGGTACTGCGTCGCAGTTCGCAGCAGGCGCTCGGCTTCGGTGATGTGATCAGCAGGCGTGTCGGGGCGCATGGTGGACACCGTACTGCTGTACGGGGGTTCAGAGGGATGAGCCGATTCTCACGAGTACCGCCACCAGGGATCCGAGCCAGAGTGCCGTACCCAGAGTCAGCGTGAGGAGCGCGTTCGAGCGGGTGGACGGTGAGTCGATCTGGGCGTGCTGCGGGTTGTGCGGGGTGTAGAGGACGCGGACCCGCGAGCCCTCGGGGAGCCGGTGGGGACTGCCGGAGTTGTCGATCAGCGGGTGCTCGACCTCCGTGCCCTCGTCCGTCGTCCAGCGCACGACCGGATGGGCCGTGGAGTACGACGCCTCACGCGTGGCTATGTGGCCCGTCACCGTGCCCAGCGCGCTGCGGCCAGTGCTGCGTACGAGCTCCGCCAGGATGTAGTTCGTGCTTTGTACGGCGCAGATCGCCAGGCCTGCGAGGAAGGGCACGAGGGTCAGGAACCAGAAGGGACTCATGGGGCGCCATCGTAGGAGGGCGTAGGAGGTTGGGAGCGCGCGGGAGTCGTATGAGGGCGCGGGCGACGTCCGAGGTCATGGGGCTGGTGAGTTGATGGGGCAGCCCCTATCGTGCCGCCGTGCGGGAGCGGGAGCGGATACCGGTCGTGGTGCAAGGGCGCAGCTCGCGGCGGCGGGCCACGCTCGCCCATGGGCTGTGGGCCGGGGCCGAGATCGCGGTCACCCTCGGGGTCGTCGTACTCCTCCTCGTCGTGCATCAGCTGTGGTGGACCAACCGGCAGGCCCGCCAGGGCGCCGAACACAAGGTCCAGGCCCTGGAGCGGGAGTGGGAGGACCCCGCCGACGATACGGGGGACAGGGGGGATTGGGGGGAGGGCGTTCCTCAGGACACGGGGGACGTCGTCGACGAGACCGTGCCGGGCGAAGCCGCCGCGTCCCCCGTCCGTGATCAATCCGGCGCGCGGAGAACCCCACCCAGCTGGGATCAGGCGTACGCCGTCCTCCGCATCCCCCGCCTCGGCGTCGTCGCCCCCGTCGCGCAGGGCATCGCTAAGAAGGGCGTCCTCGACAAGGGGTATATCGGGCATTACCCACAGACCGCCCAGCCGGGCGAGGCGGGGAACTTCGCCGTCGCCGGGCACCGCAATACGCACGGCGAGCCCTTCCGGTACATCAACCGGCTGCGTGGCGGCGACGAGATCAACGTCGAGACGCGCGACGGGGTCTATGTGTATGTGGTGGACCAGGGGGTGTCGCAGACCTCGCCCCGGGACACCGCAGTGATTGCGCGCGTGCCGCGGAGCATCGTGAAGCCGGACGCCGGGTACAGCGAGCCCGGGTACTACCTCACACTCACCACCTGCACGCCCGAGTACAGCTCCAAGTACCGGCTTGTCGTATGGGGGAAGCTGAAGTCGATGAGCCCGCGCTAGGCTGAGGGTTCGAAGCAGCGAGGAAAGCAGCGAAGGAAGGCGAGGGGGGATCATGGTCGGTCGTTTGACGCGGCTGCTACGTCCCGCCGTGCTGCTGTTGCTTCTCCTCGAGGTCCTGCTCATCGACGGCGGCAGCCTGACCGCCGCGGTCGCGCTCGCCGCGACCGCCACCGCCGCCGCCGGTTCCGCGCTCGTCGTCTGCGCCGTGATCAGCGCGCGCTGCGCACCCGCCGTGCCGCGCACCCGGGTTCGCACCGCCATCCGCGACCGGGAGCAGCGCACCGCCTTCCTGCCGCAGCGCGATCCCGACGCGAAGGGCCGGACCAGGCCCCGAGCGCCCGGTCGTGCCCTCCCGACGGCCGCGTAGGGGCATCTCCTCGAACAACACCCCTCGCGGGTCGTCATGCCGTCATGTCCTCATCCCGGCAAGACGAGACCCTCGGAGGGCTCTCCCATGTCCGTTTTCGCCAGCTTGGTCGCGCACCTCGCCGACCTGCTCCAGCCGCTGTTCCACGCATCCGCCACCGCCGCCGCGATCGTCGTCTTCACCGCGCTCGTACGGCTGGCGGTCCATCCCCTGTCGCGGGCGGCCGCCCGGGGCCAGAAGGCCAAGGCGAGGCTTTCGCCTCAGATAGCCGAGCTGCGCAAGAAGCACGCCAAGAACCCGGACCGTATGCAGAAGGCGCTCATGGAGCTGCATGCGAAGGAGAAGGTCTCGCCCTTCTCCGGCTGCCTGCCGAGCCTGCTGCAGGTGCCGGCGTTCTTCCTGATGTACCACCTGTTCTCGAGCGGGCAGATCGGCGGCGAGCCGAACGGCCTGCTCGCGCACACTCTCTTCGCCGCGCCGCTCGGGGACCGGTGGACCGACGCGCTCGCGCACGGCGGGGTCTTCGGGGGCGCGGGACTGGTGTACGTCGCGCTGTTCGTGATCGTCGCAGCCGTGGCGACGTACAACTACCGGCGTACGAAGGTGCAGATGGCGGGCGCGGCCATGGACCAGCAGGTGCCCGGCATGGGGGCGATGACGAAGGTCATGCCGCTGCTCTCCTTCGCGACCCTCCTCACCGTGGCGTGGGTGCCGCTGGCGGCCGCGCTCTACGTCGTCACCAGCACCACTTGGTCGGCGGTCGAGCGGGCGTTCCTCTACCGGGACATGCCGGTGGCGGGCGCCCTTGCTACCGCTGGGTAAAGGTCCAGGTTGTGAACGGGGTCTTGCGGAGTGGTCCGGCGTCTTGGAGGATCAGCCAACATCCGATCCCTCGATGGCCGCTACCCGTCGCCCGGGTTCGCACTCTCGACCAGGGGAGAAAGACCATGAAGCTGCTACGTGTCGGCACACCGGGCGCCGAGCGACCGGCCCTGCTGGACCAGGACGGGACCACCCTGCGCGACCTGTCGGGCCTTGTCACGGACGTCGACGGGGAGCTGCTCGCCGACGCGTCCGCCCTCGCCCGGATACGGGCGGCGGCCGAGTCCGGCGAGCTGCCCGTGCTGGACGCCGGCGGTCTGCGTACGGGAGCGCCGGTCGCTCGGATCGGCAAGGTCGTGTGCATCGGGCTGAACTACCACGATCACGCGGCCGAGACGGGCGCCGAGGCCCCGGCCGAGCCGGTCGTCTTCTTCAAGGCCGCCGACACGGTCGTCGGGCCGAACGACACCGTGCTGGTGCCGCGCCGCAGCCGCAAGACCGACTGGGAGGTCGAGCTCGCGGTCGTGATCGGGCGTACGGCCCGCTACGTGGAGGACGACGAGGACCCGCTGTCGTACGTCGCCGGGTACGCGGTCGCGCACGACGTCTCCGAGCGTGAGTTCCAGATCGAGCGCGGCGGCACCTGGGACAAGGGCAAGAACTGCGAGACGTTCAACCCGCTGGGCCCGTGGCTGGTGACGGCGGACGAGGTCCCGGACCCGCAGGCATTGAGCCTGAAGCTGTGGGTCAACGGGGAGCTGAAGCAGAACGGTACGACCGCGGACCAGATCTTCCCGGTGGCGGAGGTCGTGCGGTACGTCAGCCAGTTCATGACGCTGTACCCGGGGGACGTCATCAACACCGGGACGCCGGCGGGGGTGGCGCTGGGGCAGCCGGAGCCGAAGCCGTTCCTGCGGGCCGGGGATGTGGTGGAGCTGGAGATCGAGGCTCTGGGCCGCCAGCGACAGGAGCTCAAGGACGCGTAGGCACGGGCGCGGAAGCAAGGGCGCGGAGGTAAGGACGCGTAGGGGGTAACCCGCGGCTGCGGGCGGGGGAGTCCGCAGCCGCGGGTCGGGGAAGGGCCGCGGAGGTACGGGGGATGCCCCCGCGGCCCTGGTCTGTGGGTCTGTGAACGAGCCGCAGCTCGTCCGCCGCCGTCACGTCGCGATGAAACGCTCCAGCGCCTCGACCACCATCGCGTGGTCCTCCGCCTGGGGCAGGCCCGAGACCGTGACCGTGCCGACGACGCCCACGCCGGCGACCGAGAGCGGGAACGATCCGCCGTGGGCCGCGTACAGATTCGGGTCGAGGCGCGAGGAGTCCTCGAACGTTGTGCCCTTCGCGCGGTGGCGGGCGCCGACCAGGTACGAGCTCTCGCCGTACCGCTCGACGACCCGGCGCTTGCGGTCGATCCACGCGTCGTTGTCCGCGCTCGACCCCGGCAGCGCGCAGTGGAAGAGCTGCTGCGCGCCACGGCGGATGTCGATGGCGATCGGGGCCTGCCGCAGATAGGCCATCTCGACCAGCATGCTGCCGAGCGCCCAGGCGTCGTCGTTCGTGAACCGCCGCACCGTCAGCCTGCGTTCCTGGTCGACCATCTCGTCGACGGTGAGCGGCGCGGGCGCTGGTGCGGGGGTGGACGCGGGTGTGGACGCGGGTGTGGGCGCGGTCATGCGGAGACCTCCACCGTGATGCCCTCGCGGGCGGAGCGGCGTGCGGCCTCCAGGACGTCCAGCGCGGCGGCCGCTTCGCGGGCGGTGACCGGCGGGGGCGTACCGTCGCGCAGAGACGTCGCGATGCCCGCGTAGTACGCCGGGTAGTCGCCCGGCACCGTCTCGACCGGGGTGCCGTCGCCCGTCAGCGGGGACTCACCCGCGCCGATCCGGCCCCACAGCGACTTGGGCTCGACGCCCCAGCTCTTGCCCGGCGTCGGGCGCTTGCCCTCGCGCAGGTCGGCCTCCTGCGGGTCCAGGCCGTGCTTCACGTATCCGGCCGCAGAGCCCAGCACCCGCAGGCGCGGGCCGAGCTGCGCGGTCGTAGCGCTCACGTGCAGGTGGGAGCGCACTCCGTTCGCGTGTGTGAGCGCGATGAAGGTGTCGTCGTCGGTCTCGGCGCCCGGGCGGCGTACGTCGGACTCGGCGTAGACCCGCACGACCGGGCCGAACAGGGTCAGCGCCTGGTCGACGACATGGCTGCCCAGGTCGTACAGCAGACCGCCGATCTCCTCCGGGTCGCCGGACTCGCGCCAGCCGCCCTTGAGCTGCGGACGCCAGCGCTCGAAGCGGGACTCGAAGCGCTGTACGTCGCCGAGCCTGCCCTCCGCGATCAGCTGCTGGAGGGTGAGGAAGTCGTTGTCCCAGCGGCGGTTCTGGAAGACCGAGAGCAGCAGACCGCGCTCCTCGGCGAGGTCGGCGAGCTCACGCGCCTCGGCGGCGCTGCCGGCGATCGGCTTGTCCACGACGACCGGGAGGCCGGCCTTGAGCGCGGCGGTGGCGAGCGGGACGTGCGTCTTGTTCGGGGAGGCGATGACGATGAGGTCGAGCTCGCCCGCGCGCTTCCACAGGTTGTCGGGCGAGGCGGCGAAGCGCATGTCGTCGCCGAACTCGGCGCGGGCCTGCTCCCGGCGCTCCGGGTTCGAGGTGACGATCGTGTCGAGGGCGAGGCCCTCAGTGGCTGCGATCAGCGGGGCATGGAAGACGGAGCCCGCCAGGCCGTAGCCGACGAGTCCGACGCGAATGCGGCTTCGGGTGTCGGTACCAGTCATGGTTCTACTTAAGCAACGGTGTTGCCAAACTGCAAGCGCGGAGGAAAATGGGGGCGTGAACAAAACCGCCGGTGGAGTGAATCTGCCCGTGCTGCGCAGTCATAACGCGGCGCTGGTGCTCGATCTGCTCCGGGCGGCCGGGGAGGGCGGCATCAGCCGCCTCGAACTGGCAGAGGGCACTGGGCTCACTCCCCAGGGGGTCAGCAAGATCACCGCGCGCCTGCGCGAGGGGGGCCTGGTGGCGGAGGCGGGCCGCCTCGCGTCGACCGGAGGCAAGCCGCGCACGCTGCTGCGCCTGGTCCAGTCGGCGGGGCATGCGGTGGGCGTGCACCTGGACCGCGACGAGCTGACGACGGTCCTGCTGGACCTGGCGGGCACGCTGGTCGCGTCGCGTACGGTACCGCTCGACCTGGGGGCGGGGGCGGAGACGGTCCTGAAGACGGTGACGGCGGAGGTCGCGGCGGTCCCGGCGGCCGGGCGCGTGCTCGGTGTCGGGGTCGCCATGCCCGGGCCGCTCGACCACACCGCCGGCGTGCCCCAACGCGTCACCGGGTTTCCCGCATGGGACGGGTTCCCGCTCCGGGACGCCCTCACGGAGCGGCTCGGATTGCCCGTCGTACTCGACAAGGACACCAACGCCGCCGCCCTCGGGCTCGCCCTGCGTGGGCCCGGGGACTCGTTCGCGTATCTCCATCTCGGTACGGGGCTGGGCGCGGGACTCGTACTGGGCGGGGCGCTCTACCGGGGCGCGCGCACCGGAGCGGGGGAGTTCGGGCATCAGGTCATCCAGCTCGGCGGGCCCGAGTGCAACTGCGGCAGGCGCGGCTGTATCGAGGCGCTCTGCCTCGCGGCGGTCGGGCACGGCGACCTCGAGCGGGCCGCGGGTGTCCTCGGGATCGGCGCCGCGAACCTCGTCGAGCTGCTCGACATCGATCGGGTGCTGCTCGGCGGCCGGGTCGTGACCGCGGCGGCCGAGCCGTTCGTACGGGGGGTCGGCGAGCGCGTCCGTATCCCTGTGGTCCTCGCCGAAGGCGGCGCGCACGTCGTCGCGGAGGGCGCCGCGCAGCTGGTGCTCGCGCCCGTGTTCGGCCGCGCCGAAGCGTCACCCGCCGGAGTGAAAATACGCTGATAGAGCGGAGTTGCGCGGCTGTTCGGCCCTACGGAGACCCGGAGCCGGTGCCCCTATGCGCGTGCGGGGGGAAGCTTTTGGGGCACGGCCGGGCGATCCCCCGGCCGTAGGCGATCAGCAAAGGCCCCTCATGCGACTGCGCTATGCCCTCACCGTCGGCGTCACCGCGGCCACCATCGCGCCCGCGGCGCTCACCGCGGTGAGCGCGACGGCCGCGACGTCGGTGACGGCAGTGACGGCGGCGGCTCCCGCGGCCGCCCGCGCCGCGGCGGGCACAGCGCTCACAGGCTCGACCGCGACAGCCGCGATCACTGGGGCGGCGGCGGCTCCCGTGGCTCCGCGCCCTGTGGTCGGCACGGCGCTCACTGGCTCGACCGCGACCACCGCGATCCCTGGGGCGGCGGCGGCCTCCATGACCGGGGGCCTGACCGTGCACCCCGCCGCCGACGCGTCGCTCACTGGCGTTACCGCGATGCCGGCCGCTCTCGTTGCTCCGCGCCCCGTCGCCGACGTCATCGCCGCGCCCAAAGCCATACCCCCGGCCCCGCCCACGGACAAGCCCGGCGAGGTGCTCGCCGCCACCCCCCTTCCCACCCGGCTGGAAAGCCGCCCCGCCGACCGGCAGCCCACCTGTGGCAAGGCCACCGACCCCGACTTCCCCATCGACACCCGCGTCCACGGCGGCCCGTCCGTCCACCAGGCCGGCGGCAGCTTCGCGCTGTGGTCCGTCGACCTCGCCAACACGACCGCCGAGGCCTGCCGCAACATCCACCCAGTGATCATCTTCACCGGAAGCGGCCCCGGTCTCACCCCGGCCCGGATCACCCTGGAGTTCTACGACGACGCCGCCGCCCTCTGGCGCCCCGTCGCCCTGGAGACGACCGCCGAGGGCGAGATCGTCGGCGTACTCGGCGGCGACGGCGCTTTCCCCGGCTTCGCCGTCCCGGCTCGCAAGTCCGTCACCGCCAAGGTCCGGCTCAGGCTCGCCGGCGACGCCCCGCCCAACCAGGTCACGGTCAATGCCGCTGTCGTCCAGCGGCAGGGCGACGACGGCGACTGGGTCGGGGAGTCCGGCGACTACCGCTTCGCCGTCCTCGGTGACGACGGCTCCCGCGTCGACAGCGGCGTCGCCCCCGACGAGCTCGCCCCCGACGAGCTCGCCACCACCGGCACCGGCACTGGCTCCCTTCTCCTCCTCGGCGCGGCCTTCTGCGCGGTCCTGCTGGGCAGCGGGGCCCTGGCGCTCGCGTCCCGGTGGCGGCGTACGGGCCGGCGCTGATCGTTCACGTAGGTCTGCGAACATCACCTGGTGGACTACCCGAACGACCAGGCGCCCGGCGCCCCTGTCCGCTCCGGCATTCCGGAGCATGGACGCATCCCCAAGTACTACGCCGTCAAGGCCCATATCTCGCTCCTGATAGAGGAGTTGGGCGAGGGGGGACTGCTGCCCACCGAGCGCGATCTCGCCGTACGGTACGAGGTCTCCCGCGAGACGGTGCGTCAGGCCCTGCGCGAACTCCTGCTGGAGGGCCGGCTGCGCCGCCAGGGCCGCGGCACGGTCGTCGCCGGTCCCAAGCTGGAGCAGCCGCTGTCGCTCGCCAGCTACACCGAGGGGGTACGCCGCCAGGGCCGCAGGCCGGGCCGTGCGCTGATCAGCCTCGACCGGTTCCCCTGCTCCGACGCGCTCGCCGCGGAGACGGGCGCGGAGCGCGGGGAGCCGGTGTGGCACATGGAGCGGGTGCTGCTCGCGGACGACGAACGCGTCGGCCTGGAGAGTACGTACGTATCCGTGGCCCGGGCGCCACGGCTGGACGCGGACTTCGACCCCGACTCGTCCTTCTACGCGTATCTGCGCGAGCGGCTCGGGATCGCCTTCGGCGACGCGGACGAGCGGATCGAGACGGTGCTGGCGACGCCGCGCGAGGCGCTGCTGATCGGCACGCCGCCGGCGCTGCCGATGCTGCTGATCCACCGCGTTTCGCGGGACACGGCGGGCAAGCCGCTGGAACGGGTCCGCACACTCTTCCGCGGCGACCGCTTCAGCTTCACCGCGCACCTGGGCAACGGGCGCTGAGGCGGGCGCTGTAGGGGGACTGCCGTTCGGACTGCCGTTCGGACTGGCCCGTCCCCCTGCGTCCCCCTGCACTCGAACTCTGCGACGCGCTCTGGACGAATCACGCCGATAACGAGAAGGTAACGGGTCTAGTCCAAGCTTGGGTGCCCGTTCACCCTCCCGTTGCCGTCCGGATTCGTCCGGGCCACCACTCCCCAGGAGCGTTGCCGTCGTGAGAGTCATCGTCGTAGGAGCCGGCGTGGTGGGAACCATGCACGCCTGGCACGCAGTGGAGCGCGGCCACCAGGTCGTTCAGATCGAGCGCGAGAGCGAGGCGCGAGGCGCGAGTCTGCGCAATTTCGGCCAGATATGGGTCAGCGGCCGCGCGGGTGGCGAGGAGCTGGAGACCGCGCTGCGCGCCCGTGAGCTGTGGGAGGCCATCGGGGCGCGCGTTCCCGGGCTCGGCTTCCGGGCCATCGGCTCGCTCACTCCCGTACGAGGCGACCTGGAGCTGGCCGTCGCCGAGGCCGCCGTCGCCCGGCCCGATGCCGCCGCCCGCGGCTACAAGCTCGTCACCGCCGCCGAGGCGCGGCGGATCAACCCCGCCCTGCGCGGCGACTTCACCGCCGCGCTCTGGTGCGAGCGGGACGCCGCCGTCGAGCCGCGCCCTGCCCAGCTCGCCCTGAAGCAGGCCTTGCTGGCGTCCGGCCGGTACACCTACCTCGGCGGGCGCGAGGTCCGCGACGTGCTCGGTGAAGGATCCGTCCGCGACGATCACGGCGACGTACACACCGGCGACGCCGTCGTCCTCTGCCCGGGCGCATCGCTCTCCGGCCTCGTCCGCGAACTCGCCCCCGACCTCCCCGTGCGCCGCGTACGCCTCCAGATGATGCAGACCGACCCGCTCGGCGAGCCGCTCACCACCTCCGTCGCCGACGCCGACAGCTTCCGCTACTACCCGGCGTACGCGAGCGAGGCCCTGGACGCCCTCAACTCCGGGCAGCCCCAAGTGCCGACCGCCGCCGCGCACAAGATGCAGCTGCTGATGGTGCAGCGCAGCGACGGCGGGCTGACCATCGGCGACACCCACGAGTACGAGCACCCCTTCGCCTTCGACACCCTCGAGGACCCGTACGAGCACGTCACCGCGGTCGTCGAGTCCTTCCTCGGCAGGCCGCTGCCGAAGATCCGCCGCCGCTGGGCCGGGGTGTACGCGCAGTGCACCGACAAGAGCCGTGTCGTGCACCGGCAGCAGGTGCGCGACGGCGTCTGGCTGGTGACGGGGCCCGGCGGGCGCGGCATGACCTGCTCGCCCGCCATCGCCGAGACAACCGCGAACGAACTGGGCTGGTAAGGAAGTTGACGAGGATGACGACGATGAAGACGACCCGGGCGAACCTTGTCGTCCTGGACATGGCCGGAACGACCGTCGCCGACGGAGGACTTGTCGAGCAGGCCTTCGCGGCGGCGGCGGAGCGCCTGGGCGAGGACCCCGCCTCGATGATCGACTACGTCCGCGCCACGATGGGCGAGTCGAAGATCTCCGTCTTCCGGCATCTCTTCGGCGACGAAGCCAGGGCGCGGGCCGCGAACGCCGCGTTCGAGGACGCGTACGGGGAGCTGGTCGACGGCGGGCGCATCGCGCCGATTCCCGGCGCGCGGGAAGCCGTCGAGGAGCTGCGCGGCCAGGGCCGTACCGTCGTCCTGACCACCGGCTTCGCCCGCACCACCCAGGACGCGATCCTCGGCGCGCTCGGCTGGCAGGACCTGGCGGACCTCACCCTCTGCCCGGCCGACGCCGGCGGGCGCGGCCGCCCCTACCCCGACATGGTGCTCGCGGCCTTCCTGCGCACCGGCGCGGTGGACGGCGTCCAGCAGATCGCGGTCGCGGGGGACACCTCGTACGACATGCTCAGCGGCGTACGGTCCGGAGCGGGCATCGTCGTGGGCGTGCTCACCGGCGCGCACGACAAGCAGCAGCTCCAGACGCACGGCGCGACCCATGTGCTGGGCTCCGTCGCCGAATTGCCGGGGCTGCTGGCCGGGGCGGACCGATGAACAGCGGCATCCGCTTCGAGAACCTCTCCGTCGCGTACGGCAAGAGCGTCGTCCTGGACTCCCTCGACCTCACCGTCGAGCCGGGCGAGGTGATGGCGCTGCTGGGGCCGTCCGGATCGGGGAAGACCACCGCGCTGCGGGCCGTCGCCGGTTTTGTGCAGCCCGTCTCCGGGCGGGTGTTCATCGGCGACCGTGACGTGACCGGGCTGCCGCCGCACCGGCGGGGGATCGGGATGGTGGTCCAGCAGTACGCGCTCTTCCCGCACATGCGGGTCGAGGAGAACGTGGCGTTCGGGCTCCGCGCGCAGAAGGCGCCGAAGCGCGAGATACCGGGGCGGGTCGCCGAAGCGCTCGAGATGACGGGGATGGCGGCGTACGCGCGCCGCTATCCGCGCGAGCTCTCCGGCGGGCAGCAGCAGCGCGTCGCGATCGCGCGGGCGCTCGCCATCAGGCCCGGCGTGCTGCTGCTCGACGAGCCGCTGTCGGCGCTGGATGCGCAGCTGCGCTCCGGGATGCTGGCGGAACTGGCACGGCTGCACCGGGAGTTGCCGGACGTCTCGATCCTGTACGTCACGCACGACCAGGTCGAGGCGCTGACGCTGGCGGACCGGATCGCGGTGATGGACAGGGCGCGGCTGCGGGACTGCGGTACGCCGCAGGAGCTGTACCGGCGGCCGCGTACGGAATTCACGGCGTCCTTCGTGGGCAACGCGAACCTCATCCCGGTCACGGTCGGCTCGGGTTCCGTGTCCTTCGCCGGGACGGACCTGAAGGTCCCCACGGCCGAGGTCGCGCCCGGGGCGAGCGCGACGCTGTGCGTACGCCCGCACCTGATCGGCCTCGGGGACGGCCCGAACGCCCTGCGCGGCACGATCGCCGAGATCCAGTGGCGGGGCTCCACACACCGGCTGTACGTGGACGTCGACGGCCACCGCCTGAAGGCGGACGTCCGCGAACTGCGGGAGACGCCGTCCCTGGGCGCGGAAGTGACGGTGCACTTCGCACCGGAGGACGCGGTGCTGCTGGGCGCGGGGGTGTCCGATGCCTGACGCGACACCGACCTCGGACCGACTCGGGCCCGCCGAGGGCTCTTCCTCGCGGTCGTCTGCGGGCGCGGAGACGTCGGTGCCCCGGCCGTCCGCGCCGGACGCGACCCGGCCGGGGGCCGGAGCGCCTGCGCTCGCCAGCGGCGCGCAGCCCCCGGAGGGGGCGGTGCCCGCCCCGAGCGGTGTCTCGCCGGCGGCGTCTGTCGACAGTCCGCAGCCCCCAGCGCGGCCTGCGCCCGCCCCGAGCGGTGTCTCGCGGTCGGCCTCTGCCGCCAGCCCGCAGCCCCCGGAGGCGTCGACGCCCGGGCCGTCCGCGCCCGCCGCGACCCGGCCGGGGGCCGGAACGTCCGCGTCCGCCGTGGGCGCATCGCCCCCCGGCGGCAGGGCGCAAGCCGGCACGCGTGCCCGGGCCGTACCGCGCTTCGTCTGGGTCCTTCCCCCCGTCGCCGTCCTCGGGCTCGTCTTTCTCTACCCGCTCGCGCTCGTCGTCCAGGAGTCCCTCGCCCCCGGCGCCTACGCCGACGTCTTCGCCTCAGAGGCCTTCCGGAAAGCCCTGACCACCACCGTCTGGCTCGCCGTCGGGTCCACCGTCGGGTGTCTCGTCCTCGGGTTCACCCTCGCCCTGGTCATCGCCTTCGTGCCGTTCCCCGGCGGCAAGGCCGTCGCCAAGTTCATCGACGTCTTCCTCTCCTTCCCCTCCTTCCTGATCACGCTCGCGCTGCTCTTCGTCTACGGCACCGTCGGGATGGCCAACGGCGTATGGACGGACGTCACCGGCGCGGCCGAAGGCCCGTTCCACTTCCTCACCACCCCCTGGGGCGTACTCCTCGCGGAGATCACCTACTTCACGCCCTTCGTGATGCGCCCCCTCCTCGCCGCCTTCTCGCAGCTCGACACAGCCCAGATCGAGGTCGCCTCCTCACTCGGCGCACGGCCCGCCCGGATCGTGCGGCGGGTGATCCTGCCCGAGGCGCTGCCCGCCCTCGCCGCCGGCGGCAGCCTCGTCCTCGTCATGTGCCTCAACGAGTTCGGCATCGTCCTGTTCACCGGGGCCAAGGGCGTCACCACCCTGCCGATGCTCGTCTACGGCAAGGCGATCCTCGAGTCCGACTACCCGGCCGCCTGCGTCGTCGCCGTCGTCAACATCGCGATCTCCGTGGGTCTTTACAGCCTCTACCGGATGGTGAGCCGCCGTGTTGGTGCATAGCCGCAAGGGGAAATGGGCCGTCTGGGCGCTCTTCCTCGTCCTCTTCCTGCCGCTCTTCGCGCTGCCGCTCCTCGTCATCGTCACCGCGTCGTTCTCGACGAACTGGTCCGGCGCCTTCCCCTCCGGGCCGACCGCCGAGCACTACAGCGCGGCGGTACGCGGCGAGTCCCTGCAAGCCCTCACCACCAGCCTGATCACCGCCGTCACCGCGAGCCTGCTCGCGCTCACCGTCGGCAGCTGGGCCGCCCTCGCCGCCGCCTCGCTCAAGAAACGCGGCCGCCGCGCGATCGACGCGCTGTTCATGCTGCCCGTCGCCGTCCCCTCCGTCGTCGTCGGCCTGGCGATCCTCGTCGCCTTCTCCAAGCCGCCGATGCTGCTCAACGGCACCCGCTGGATCGTGATCCTGGCGCACACCGTTCTCGTCACGGCGTTCGCCTACCAGTCCGTCGCCGCCGCCATCGTCCGACTCGACCCGATGTACGAGCAGGCGGCGGCGAGCCTCGGCGCCCGACCCTCGTACGTCCTGTTCCGGGTGAAGCTCCCGCTCCTGCTGCCGTCCCTGAACGCGGCCGCCGGACTCTGCTTCGCCCTGTCCATGGGCGAGTTGAGCGCCACGATGATGCTCTACCCACCCGACTGGATGCCGCTGCCGGTGCGGATCTTCACCGCCACCGACCGCGGGTCCTTGTTCACCGGCTCGGCCGTCGCGGTCGTCCTGATGGGCACGACGCTGCTCGTGCTCCTCGCCGTGTCCCGTATCCGCACCAAAGCCTCTTACCGCTGATCACCTTCAGGAGTGCACAACGCCATGGCCAGCTACCTCAAGCCGATCGCCGCCGTCACCGGCAGCCTCGTCATCGCCGCTTCCCTCACCGCCTGCGGCGGCTCCTCCACTGCCTCCGACGAGAAGGTCGTGACCGTCTACAGCGCCGACGGCCTCAAGGGGGAGAACGGCGACGGCTGGTACGACCAGGTCTTCAAGGACTTCGAGAAGGAGACCGGCATCAAGGTCAAGTACGTGGAGGGCGGCTCCGGAGAGATGGTGCAGCGCGCCGTCCGCGAGAAGTCCAACACCCAGGCCGATGTCATCGTCACCCTCCCGCCCTTCATCCAGCAGGCCGACTCCAAGGGGCTGCTCCAGTCGTACGAGCCCCAGGGCGCCGACAAGGTCAACGGCGCGGACAAGTCCGGTGACGGCAAGTGGACCTCTGTCGTCAACAACTTCTTCGGCTTCATCTACAACAAGAAGGAGCTGACGGCTGCTCCCAAGACCTGGGAGGAGCTGCTGGACGCGAAGTACAAGGACAAGCTGCAGTACTCCACGCCCGGCGTCGCGGGCGACGGCACCGCCGTCGTCATCAAGGCCATGCACGACTTCGGCGGCAAGGAGCCGGCGATGGCCTATCTGAAGAAGCTCCAGGCCAACAACGTCGGCCCGTCCTCCTCCACCTCCAAGCTCGCGCCCAAGGTCGACAAGGGTGAAATCCTGGTCGCCAACGGTGATGTGCAGATGAACTTCGCGCAGTCCAAGTCCATGCCGAACCTCGCCATCTGGTTCCCGGCGAAGGCCGGCGGCAAGCCCACCACCTTCGCGCTGCCGTACGCCGCCGGGCTCGTGAACAAGGCCCCGCACAGCGAGAACGGCAGGAAGCTGCTCGACTACCTGCTCAGCGAGAAGGCTCAGAAGCAGGTCAGCGCGGTGGGCGGCGGCTTCTCCGCCCGTACGGATGTCAAGGCCACCGACGCCAACGCCATCGAGCTCGCCAAGCTGCTCGAGGGCGTCGACGTCTTCGAACCGGACTGGAGGGACATCGACACCAACCTTCAGTCGTACGTCGACGCGTGGAAGTCCGCGACGGGCAGCTGAGTGCGTCAGGTCATCGACGGGGTCAAGATCAGGCCGGTCTGACTAGGCTGGGGACGCCGGAGACTCACAGGGCCGTGCCTCCGGCGTCCCCAGCACACTGCGTACGGCAGGAGTCCGTCTGATGGCAGAGCGCAAGCCGATCGAATCCTGGCTCACCGACATGGACGGTGTCCTGATCCACGAGGGCGTGCCGATCCCGGGCGCCGACGCCTTCATCAAGAGGCTGCGGGAAACCGGGAAGCCATTCCTGGTGCTGACCAACAACTCCATCTACACCGCGCGCGACCTGCACGCACGGCTCGCCCGGATGGGCCTGGACGTGCCCGTGGAGAACATCTGGACCTCGGCGCTGGCCACCGCGCAGTTCCTGGACGACCAGCGCCCCGGCGGCACGGCGTACGTCATCGGTGAGGCGGGTCTGACCACCGCCCTGCACGACATCGGCTACGTCCTGACCGACCACGACCCCGACTATGTGGTGCTCGGCGAGACCCGTACATACAGCTTCGAGGCGCTCACCAAGGCGATCCGGCTGATCAACGCCGGGGCCCGGTTCATCGGCACCAACCCCGACGAGACTGGCCCCTCCGCAGAGGGCCCGCTGCCCGCCACCGGCTCGGTCGCCGCGCTCATCACCAAGGCGACCGGCAAGGAACCGTACTTCGCGGGCAAGCCGAACCCGCTGATGATGCGGACCGGGCTGAACGCCATCGGCGCGCACTCCGAGACCAGCGCGATGATCGGCGACCGGATGGACACCGACGTGCTGGCCGGACTGGAAGCGGGTATGGAGACCTTCCTGGTGCTCACCGGCCTCACCAGCCCCGAGGGCATCGACCGGTACCCCTTCCGGCCCTCCACCGTCGTCGACTCGATCGCGGATCTCGTCGACCGCATCTGAGCACGTCAGCGGCCGCCCAATCGGACTACTGCGCCGCTCCTGCGGATGCGGAAACGGCTCGGACGCGTGAATCTTGCGTATCAGGAGGTTCACGATGCGTTCAGGTTGGATCACTCTCCGTACCGCAGGGGTGGCTGCCGTACTCGTCCTGGCGCCTGCCGCCCCGGCCGCGTACGCCGCCGATTCCGTGAGGGTCACGGTCGTCCCTGCCAAGGTCGTCCCCGGCGGCGAGGTGGAGGTCCTCGTCTCCGGTTGCCAGGGCATGACCGGAGCCGCCAGGTCCCAGGGGTTCGTCACGCTCGCCGCGCTCGCGAGCCGCAACGGTGCGGGCACCCAGCTGTTCGGCGAGACGACCGTGAAGGCCTCCGTGAAGCCCGGCACGTACGACATCGGCGTCACCTGCGACGGCCGTGAGCACCCGGTATCGGCCCGGGTCCAGGTCGTCCAGCTCGCCCCGAACCAGCCGTCGGAGCGGCCGGACGAGCCCCCCAAGGGGCGGGACGAGCCGACCAAGCGGTCGGACGAGTCGACCAAGGGGCGGGACGAGTCGACGAAGCGGTCGGACGAGTCGACCAAGGGGCGGGACGAGCCGACCGAGCGGTCGGACGAGTCGAGCAAACGGGAGGACCGTCCGACGGAGAAGTCGTACGAGCCCACGGAGGACTCGTACGAGGACGACTTGGACAAGGAGGACTCGTACGCGTACGAGGACGAGTCGTCCGATCCGGCCGACGACTCGATGCCCTACGCCCCGGTTCGCGCGGGTGGCGGCGGCTCGGCCGCCCTCGCGGCCGACGGCCCGGCGGACCCGGCCGACGCCGGCCCCGGCATTCCGCAGGCCGTGATCGGCCTGGTCCTCGCGGGAGTGGCAGCGGTCGTCGTGGCTTTCCGCAGCTCACGGCGGCGCCGATCGGATTCGGACTGACATGCCCTCCGCCGATCGCCCGGCCGGGAACGGCCGGCTGCTCACCGGAGTGGCCTGGGCGGTACTCCTGCTTGGGCTCTGGCTCTGGGGCCGCGATATGACCGGCGGCCCAGGCGGAAGCTCCGCGCCCACCACCGGCGACGTGGCCGCGGTCGGCCGGCCGCTGGGCGTGCCGCTGCCGCCCGCCCACGACCCGCTCGAGCCGTCCAGGCCCGACCAGGTGGCCGTGCCGTCGATCGGGATCGCCGCTCCGGTCGTCCCGCGCGGCCTGGACGGCGCTGGCGCCGTCGATCCGCCGCCGTACGCCATGGCGCACGCGGTCGGCTGGTACGACAGCGGTACGCAGCCCGGCGCGGCGGGCACGGCGCTGCTGGTCGGCCACGTCGACACCGAGAAGAAACAGGCCGTCTTCTACGCTCTGAGCGCGGCCCGTCCGGGCGAGAAGGTCCGGGTGACCAGGGCGGACCGCTCGGTGGCAGAGTTCACCATCGACGACGTCCAGGTCTTCGACCGGGACCGGTTCGACCCGCAGAAGGTCTACGGCCCGCGCGAGGACGGGCGTGCGGAGCTGCGGCTGATCACCTGCGGCGGCACCTTCGACCGCGAGACCCGCGCGTACACCGCCAACGTGGTCGTGTCCGCCTACCTGACCGGGGTCACCAAGGGCTAGGGGTGTCCCTCGCCGCCGGGCGGGCGCCGTCTGCACCCCGGCTCGGCCGACGACATGCTCCCCCCAGAGCCGCCGGCCGAGCCGGGTCCTCGACCGCGGGTGCCCGGGCTGCGGGAGAAGCCCGGCGCCGGCGCGGGAGGTGCGGGAAGGTCCGGTTGCGGTCCCGCCAGGGGCTGGGCGGTTCCCGGACACTCTAGGGCCGCGAACGGGCCCGGCCTAGGGTCTGAATGACGTCATGTCGGGAAGTCGTCGGCCTCCGTCCTGTCTGTTCTCCTCCCTCTCGTCCACCGCCCTCCCGGCGCGTTGTCACAGCCTGCCCACGGTGTGCCGGTGGGGCTCGTGGCCCTGCGCCGGGGTGTGCCACGATGAATTCGACCTGACTTGTCCGGCTGCAAGGGGGAGTGGATGTACGGCAGTTGGTCCGGCCGACGTACCAGGGCTTGGGCGGTCGCGGCGGGGGCGGTGCTGCTGCTGGCCTCCTGTTCCTCCGACGACGGCAAGGGAGGGAAACCGGCGGTGACTCAGCAGCCCAAGGACAACGATCCGTACTGGGTCAATCCCGACGGCAACGCCGCCAGGCAGGTCGCCGCCTACCGCAAGGACGGCGACGACAAGAACGCCGAGCTGATCAAGAAGATCGCCGATCAGCCGGTCGGCGAGTGGATCGGCCCGGACAATCCCGAGGCCGAGGCCAAGGGCTATACCGAGGCGGCGGCCAAGGCCGACCGGGACGCGCTGCTCGTGCTCTACAACATCCCGCACCGCGACTGCGGGCAGTTCTCCAAGGGCGGCGCGGCCGACGGCAACGCCTACCGCGCCTGGGTCGACCAGGTCGCGGCGGGCATCGGCGACCGGCGGGCCACGGTGATCCTGGAGCCGGACGCCGTGCTGCATCTGGTGGACTCCTGTACGCCGCAGGAGTTTCACGAGGAGCGGTTCGACCTTCTCAAGGGCGCTGTGGAGCGGCTGAAGCAGCAGCCGAACACGAAGGTGTATCTGGACGCGGGCAACGCCGGCTGGTCCCAGCCCGACGCGCTCTTCGACCCGCTCCGGCGGGCGGGCATCGACAGGGCGGACGGCTTCGCCGTCAATGTCTCCAACTTCTATCCGACTGCCGCGAGCAAGGAGTTCGGCCAGAAGCTCTCCGCGAAGGTCGGCGGCAAGCACTTCGTCATCGACACCAGCCGCAACGGCAACGGCCCCTACACAGGCGGCGATCCGAAGGAGAACTGGTGCAATCCGCCGGGCCGCGCGCTCGGCGAGGCGCCGACCACCGACACCGGCAACCCGCTGGTCGACGCGTATCTGTGGGTCAAGCGTCCGGGCGAGTCGGACGGCGACTGCAGGGGCGGGCCCAAGGCGGGCGAGTGGTGGCCGGAGTACGCGCTCGGCTTGGCGCGCGCCACGAACTAGGCGGTGCGCGGGCCCCTTCCCGAACTGGGGCGGAGCCCCGAAATCAACGGGCCAAGCCCCAGTTATGGGACCTCGACCCACACGCTTTCTGACGGCGTCCCCTTGGCGTCCGTCACAAAGAGCATGTACCACCCGGACGGCACCAGCGCTCGGTTCTTGGGCACCGTGACCTGGATGCCGTCCGCCGTCCTCTTCATACCGAGCGCGATGGAGCGCTGATCGATGTCGGTGACATGCGTGACCGCGCTGGGCCGCATCAGCTTGGCCGACTTCACCGGGCCGCCGTCCGTCCTCACTTTGAACGTGCCGCTCTCTCCGCGCTCGATCGACTTCGGACCGCCGCTCACCTCGGGCCTGGCACCCCGGTAGCGGTACGGCGGGGTGTAGATCTCGATGCGCTGGTCGAAGACGCCGGGCCTGGTGTTGGCCTTGTCGGAGAACAGCGAGTCCGAGCCGAAGATCATGACGCGGCCGTCCGGGAGCAGCACCGAGCCCGAGTGGTAGTTGCGCCCCACCTGGGGGTCGGCGACCCGCTTGTACGTACCGGCCTTCGGGTCGTAGGTACGCGCCTGGAGGACATTGGAGCCACCGCGCCCCCGGTAGTCCGACGAGCCGCCGGTGACCAGGACGGAGTCGTCCGGCAGCAGCGAGGCGCTCGGGTAGCGGGTGCCCTTCTCCAGCGAAGCTCCGTCCCTGAAGCGGGGGTTGTTCTCCTTGAGGTCCACCAGACGGGACTTCTCGCTGGACTTCTCGGACTCGCCGACCCCGCCGCCGCCGATGACCATGAACCGCTGGTCCTGAGCGGGCGGCAGCATCACCGTCGCGGAGGTCTCCATCCTGTCTGGGTCGCTCAGCCCGGGGACCTTGTCGAACTCGTTCGTCGCCAGGTCCCACACGCCCGGTTCCCGGCCGACGTCGGCCGGTCCGTATCCGGCGTTGGAGCCGGAGTAGAAGAGCTTGCCGTTGTCCATCAGGAAGATCGCCGGGTAGGTGGGGAACTTCCGGATGATCCCGGTGTACTTCCAGGTCCTGGTCTTCGGGTCGTAGATCTCGTCCTTGCCGGGAACGATCTGCCCGATCTCGTCGAGGCCGGAGAGCGAGAGGACTTTGCCGTCCTTCAGGGTGGTCAGCGTGGGGTACCAGCGGGCCTCGTTCATCGGGTCGACGGTGATGTACTTCTCCGCCACCGGGTCGAACTCGTAGGCCTCCTTGATGCCCTGGAAGTCCTTCTTGTCGAGCGCGAGCTTCTGCGCGATGCCGTAGACGTTGCGGGCGTCGGAGCCCCTCAGGCCCTGCACCCGGTAGTTGTCCTCGGTGCCGGTCTCGTAGTCCTTGCCCGACTCCTCGGCCTCGACGTAGATCCGGCCGAGCCCTGCCTCGGTCCGCAGGAACCTGCCGGTCTTCTTGTCGAAGATCTTCTTCGCCTTCTCCACGAGGACGGGGTCCCTGGAGACGAAGGTCTTGCCGTTCTCCTTGCCGGTGAACCTGGTGCCCGCGGGCAGCGTCTTGGGCTCGTCCGGGTCCTCGTTGTGGACGATCATCAGGCCGCCGGCCTTGGTCACATCGCCCTGGAGCTTCTCGTACCGCTTGGTGCCGCCCGCGACCAGCAGCTTCCCGTCGGGCAGCTGGGTGTGCCCGGCGCAGAACATGTCCTTCGGCGTGGGGATCTTCTTGAACTCATTGGTCTTCGGGTCCCACAGCACCGACTCGAACTTCTTCGCGTCGAAGTTCTCCTGGTTGTTGCCGGAGCCGGCGATCAGCAGCACCTTGCCGGTGTGCAGCAGGGCCGCGTGGATGGCGTTGATCCGGTACTCGGAGGGGACGTCGAGATAGTCCCAATGGCCGTTCTCGGCCTTGTAGTCCGGCTGGTTGATCTTGAAGTCGTGGTACTTCTCCGAGCCGAGACGCCACAGCGCGGGCCCGTTGAACGCGGCCAGCGCCACCACCACCGCCGCGCCTGTGGCCATACGGCGGGCGCGGCGGCGGTTTGGAGGGGAGTAGTTCACTTCTTACGTCCCCCAATGGCGATCTGCATGGTCTGTTCGGCGGCGTCGCCCTGTTCGTCGGCGTCGCTCCGTTCGTCGGCGTCGCTCCGTTCGGCCGCGGCGCTCCGTTCGTCGGCCTCGCCCTGCCGCTGCAGTGGCACATGGGCCTGAGGATGCCCGGCCGGCGGCTGCCCGCCGCCCTCCCGTTCGCCGCGCTTCTTCTTCTCCGCCTTCTTCTTCTCCGCGCGGATGCCGTGCCGCCAGGCGACGATGGGCGCCGCCGTGATCAGCAGCGCCAGCGTGGCCCAGGTGATCATCGCCGGATGGTCGTGCCCGAAGTAGAAGGAGGAGCCGAGTGATCCGCCGAAGACGAGGATGAAGAAGAGATGGATCCGGAAGGTGCCGAAGAGCGTGTCCGGACTGGACGAGTCGCCCTTGGGGGTCACGACGAACGAGCTCTTGCGGCGCAGTACGGCGTCCATCAGCGAGCGCGCGTAGACCGGCGCGGAGAGCGCGGACATCATCATGCCCGCGAGTCCGCCGGAGCCCTCGGGCTCGTGCGGCGAGACATTGTGGCGGCGGTTCCAGATGTAGAGGCCGATCTGGAGGGCCGATGCGTTGCCGTACAGCATCATCCACATGGCCGGGTCGATCTGCACACCGGAGGCGCCCATGCCCAGGAACAGCGCACAACTGAGCGCCGCCAGGATCCAGTTGAGGGCCGACATCGGGTAGAAGATGATCATCATCGTGTAGTTGAAGAGCTTGCCCGGGGGCAGCGAGTAGAAGCCCTTCCAGTACTGCTTGAGGATCGTCTCGTACGTACCGCGGGACCAGCGCAGCTGCTGCGTGAAGAAGTCGGTCCAGGCGGTCGGGCCCTCGCCGACGGCGAGCACGTCCGGGGTGTAGACCGAGCGCCACTTGTTGCCGGACTCGGGGTTGCGGGCGCGGTGCATCTCGAAGCCCGTCGCCATGTCCTCGGTGATCGAGTCGTACAGGCCGCCGATCTGCTTGATCGCCTTGATCCGCACGGCGTTGGAGGTGCCGACGAACATGGGCGCGCCGTAGCGGTTGCCCGCGCGCTGGATCAGGGCGTGGAAGAGGAACTGCTGCGACTCGGCGGCCTTGGTGACGAACGTGTCGTAATTGCCGTACACCTGCGGGCCGATGACGAAGCCGACGTCAGGATCGCGAAAGTAACCGAGCATCCGCTCCAGGTAGTTGGGCAGCGGGACATGGTCGGTGTCGACGGAGGCGAAGAAGTCGTAGTCGCCGCCGTGCGCCTGGAGCCAGGCGTTGTAGTTGCCGTGCTTGGTCCTGGCCCGGTGCGCGCCCTTGGCCTGGTTCCAGTGCGGGACGCCCTTGCGGGAGAAGTGGTGGACGCCGAGGCGTGCGCAGACCGCCTTGACGGCGGGGTCGTCGCCCTCGTCGAGCAGCCAGACGTGCATCAGCCCGCGGTGGCGCAGCCTGACGGCCGCCTCCAGGGTCTTGGTCACCATCTCGAGGGGCTCCTTGCCCGGTACGAAGGAGGTGAGGAAGGCGACCTTGGTGCCGGTCTCGGGCACCACCGGGACGGGGTCACGCGCGACCAGCGTCGCGTGCGCGTTCGACAGGACGTTCATCGTGCGGAAGAGCTCGATGAGGCCGATCGAGACGAGCATGACGATGTCGAGGACGAGCAGCGTGTCGTTCTTGAGGTTCGGGTCGCGCTCGGTCCAGTGCTGAGGCTGTATCAGCCAGGCGAACAGGCCCAGTGACACCAGCGGCGCCGCGCAGAGCAGCAGGGCGGCCCGGATTCTGTGCGGCTCCTGCGAGAGGAGCGAGCGGTACTGCACGGTGTACGGCTTGTCCGGGTCGGGCTTGGTGAGGGGCCCGGCGAGCCGGCTGTAGTGCTCGTAGTCGTACCGGGACAGCGCCTTCTTGGGGCGCGGCCGGTGGCCGCCGGTGCGCGGATGCGCGGGTATCCGGAGCTGAACCGTCCGGGAAGGGTCGTTGGCCTGGGCCTGCCGGGCGCCGCGTGGCGTCGACGTCATGAGTCATCCCCCCGCACGCATGCTGGCTGCGTGTGATGTGGTCGGTCGGTCCGTCCTGAGCGCGGTCCCCCTGGACCCGCGGCCATGGACGCATCAGTGGCGGGCCACCATCCCTACAGACACAGAAAAGTCATCTGCCGGTTGCAGCGATTTCCCTGGCGTCAAAACACCTCCAACTACGCTTAACGGCTGCCCTATTGGTGACATTGGCCCCCAGACAGGTTCTCCGACCCCTGCTGTGACCGCAAGGGTGGAAACGTGGGCGTAATCGGTCAAACAAGCGATTCGCGAGACTCTTGCCGAAGGGGTGGAAGGGGGGTTGGGGGCGGGGGAAACGGCCGCGGGAACGACCGAGGCCCCCTCACCTGTGGTGAGGGGGCCTCGACTCTGCGTGCGCCGCCAGGGACTCGAACCCCGGACCCGCTGATTAAGAGTCAGCTGCTCTAACCAACTGAGCTAGCGGCGCGTGCTGACCTGGAGAAGTTTACCGGACGGTGAGAGCTGCTCCTGACCATTATCTGATCGTTCCGGCCTGTCGGATCATCTTTTATTACCTTCATACCGTCAAAATGTGGCGAGAGGTGACAGTTAGGACATTACTGCGAAGGGTTTACGTATGACCGTGCCGGTATTCGAGGAGTTCGAGCCCGCCGCCGACTGCGACTGCGCCGGGTGCGTCCAGCAGCGACGGGCTCTTGCCGCCGGAGGCCACCCGTCGGCGCACGGCTGCCGCCGTGCGCTCGTCCTGTTCACCGCGGCGGGCGTGGTGCTCGGCGGCGGGGGAACGGGCGCGGCGGCCGCGGCCGACTTCCCGGCGGGACACGCACGCCCGCACGCCATCACCGACGAGGCAGCCGCCGCATCGACGCCCGCACCGGAGCCGGAGCCGGGCACCGAGCAGGGCCGCTCCGGGCCGCTGCACGGAGGGGCGCTCGGCGGTCCCGCGGGCACGCAGGGCAACGCGCCCGCCCAGCTGCGCAAGCTCACCCGGGCCCAGATCATCAACCGCGCCAAGCGCTGGGTGACCGCCAAAGTCCCGTACAGCATGGAGAAGTACTGGTCCGACGGGTATCGCCAGGACTGCTCGGGCTATGTCTCGATGGCCTGGAATCTGCCCGGCAACGAGTGGACCGGCAGCCTTGCGTCATTCGCCACCAGGATCACGCGCGAGCAGCTGCAGCCCGGCGACATCATGCTCTTCCACAACCCGGACAATCCGACCAAGGGTTCGCACGTCACGATCTTCGGCGGCTGGACCGACTACACGCACAATTACTACATCGCGTACGAGCAGACGAAGCCGCACACCCGCAAGCAGGCCACGCCCATGGGGTACTGGGTCAACTCCGACCGGTATCTGCCCTACCGCTACAAGGGCCTCGCCGCGGCTTCCACCGACACCGCGAGCGGGGCCGCCGCTTCGACCGCGACCGACACCGCGAGCGGGACGGCGACCGCGACCGCGACCGCCACTGCGACCGCGACCGCCACTGCGACCGCGACCGCCACTGCGGCTGCGGACGCCGCCGCGAGCGTGGCGGCGTCCGCCGGCGCCTATCCGGGTCTGACCGCCTTCGGCCCCGGGGCGAGCAACATGTACATCGCTCAGCTCGCCGAGATGCTCGCCGCGCACGGCGGCCAGCAGTACTACCCCAAGGGGCCCGGGACGCAGTGGGACGAGTCGGACCGGCTGGCCACCCGGGCCTTCCAGCTGGCCCAGGGCTGGAGCGGCAGGGACGCGGACGGTATGCCGGGACCGGAGACCTGGCGGCGGCTGGCGAGCAAGCAGGGCGGGAACATCCCGGCCGCGGGCGCGAGCAGTCCCGGCGGCACGAGAGCGGCCGCGCCGAAGTACCCGGGGCGCGGCTTCTTCAGGCCCGGCCAGTCGAACGAGTACGTCACCCAGCTCGGCGCGCAGCTGGTGAAGCGCGGCTTCGGCAGCTACTACACATCGAGCCCCGAACCGCGCTGGAGCGAGGAGGACCGGCGCAATGTCGAGGCCTTCCAGCGGGCCCAGGGCTGGCGCGGCGGCGCGGCCAACGGCTTTCCCGGACCTGAGACCTGGCGGCGGCTCTTCGCCTGAGCCCCACCGGTCCGGGGACGCACCCCAGCAGCTCCGCCGTGGGCCGGACCCCCGGCTCAAAAGCATGTCGGCGGGACTGAACAGACCACTCTTGCGAGGTGAATCGCAGTGAACCCCACGACGTCGGAACCGGAGGGCGGCGCGCCGCCCGACAGCCCGCGGCACACGCCGGTCATCGCCCAGGAGGTGACGACCGAGATCCCGGTGCACCTCCTCTTCCGGGACGACGACACCCACCAGATCGACCTGCGCCCCGCCGTGGTGGCGCGGCGGCAGGGCACCGGCGAACAGCCGAAGGTCGCGGCCCGCAGACCCGCGCCGCCACGCCCGTCCCCGCAGCGGCCCGCGCCGCCGGCCGACCCCGACCTCGCGGAGCGGGCCGCGCCCGCGCTGCCCGGCTGGACCGGGGCGGTCGCCGGGGCGTGCTCGCTCGCCGGGATCGGCGCGCTGCTGTGGGGTACCGGGGCGCTGCCCGGCCGGGTGACCGCGCTGCTCGGGCTGACCCCGTACCCGTACCACGGCATCGGGATCGGCGTGTCGTGCGTGCTCGCGCTCGGCGTGCTCCTGGCGCTCTTCGCCCTCGGCGGGCTCGGGCGCGTCCACGTCGGACACGCCTGGGTGCTCACCCTCTTCGGCGACTACGGCGGGACTGTGCGGCGTACGGGACTGGTCTGGGTGAGCCCGCTGGTGCGGCGCCGCCCGGTCGACGTACGGCTGCGGCACTGGCGCAGCCATCCGATGCCCGCGGCCGACGCCGACGGCACCGCGCTGAGCGTCGTCGTGCTCGTGGTGTGGCGGGTCGAGGACACGGCACGGGCGGCGCTCGGCGTCGGCGACCACGAGGCCTATCTGAGCGAGCAGGTCGAGGCGGCGTTGGCGCGGGTGCTCTCGCAGCTGCCGTCCGACGGGCTTCGCCAGGACGCTCCTGCCGGCTCCGCCGTGGGGGCCCTCACGCTCCGCAATGCCGAGGCGGTCGGCGACGCGCTGACCCGGATGGTGGCGGCGGAGTGCGTGCCGGCGGGGATCGAGGTCTTCTCTGCGCAGCCGACGGCGATCGAGTACGCGCCGGAGGTGGCGGCCGCGATCCAGCGCCGGCAGGTCGTGGCGATCGACGCCAAGAACCGGGACGCCGTGCTCACTTCGGTGGTGGACGCGGTGGACGACACAGTGAACCGGCTGACCGCGCGCGGACTCATCGAGCCGGACGACTACGAGCGCAAGGCTCTGGTCAGGGACCTCACTGTCGCCTTCTACACCGGGCGCTCCGGGGCCGCGGAGGGTTAGCGATTGGTCTGGACATGATGAACTCACGTCAATACATTGGGACTTGGTCTAGACCGGAACAAGCACTCTCGTACAACACGCACGCGTGCGGCACGGCTCACAGAACACCCCCCACGTTCTCCTGGAGCGAAGCATGCGCAAGAAGATAAGTGCGGCCGTGGTCGGCCTCGCCGTGGCGGGCACCACAGTGCTCGCCGGCGGCAGCGCCAGCAGCCACGGCTACACCGAATCCCCCATCAGCCGCCAGAAGCTCTGTGCCAACGGTACGGTCACCAACTGCGGCCCCATTCAATGGGAACCGCAGAGCGTCGAGGGCCCCAAGGGCTTCCCGGGCGCGGGTCCCGCAGACGGAAGGATCTGCGCGGGCGGCCTCGGCCAGTTCGCGCAGCTCGACGATCCGCGCGGCGGGGCCTGGCCGACCACCAAGGTCTCTTCGGGCCAGAACTACACGTTCAGCTGGCGGTTCACCGCCAGGCACCGGACGACCGACTTCAAGTACTTCATCACCAAGAGCGGCTGGAACTCCAACCAGCCGCTGACCAGGGCGGCGCTTGAGTCGCAGCCGTTCCTGACCGTCCCGTACGGCGGCAACCAGCCGCCGGAGACCCTCTCCCACTCCGGCAATCTCCCGCAGCGCTCGGGCAGGCATCTGATTCTGGCGGTGTGGACCGTGCACGACACGGGGAACGCCTTCTACGCCTGCTCGGACGTTCGGTTCTGACCCAGTTCCCCATCGAGGTCAGCGCGGCGGCCATGGCCGGGGCCGCCGTGGCAGGCATCAGCCCGACCGGCGCGGGGCACGAGAAAGCCCCTCGCGTCGGCGAGGGGCTTTTTCCGTCTGTGCGCCGCCAGGGACTCGAACCCCGGACCCGCTGATTAAGAGTCAGCTGCTCTAACCAACTGAGCTAGCGGCGCCTGCTGACTCGAAAATAATACCTGGTCCGCAGGGGTGCTCGTGACACCCGCCGCCGCCCGGCTAGATCGCCAGCGACAGCACCACCGGCGCCGCCCTGCGGTTCAGCGTGTCCGCCGCCGAGCGCAGCCGGTGGGCGTGCTCGATCGGGAGGGAGAGCGCCAGGCACCCCACCGCCGAGCCCGCCGTCAGCGGGACCGCGGCGCAGACCGTGCCCACCGCGTACTCCTGGAGGTCCAGGATCGGGACCGTCGGCGGCTGACTGTCCAGCTTCGAGAAGAGCAGCTTCTCGCTGGTGATCGTCCGCGAGGTGAGGCGGGCGATCTTGTGGCGCGAGAGGTGATCGCGGCGGCCATTGACGTCCAGCTGGGTCAGCAGGCATTTGCCGACTGCGCTGGCGTGCGCGGCCGAGCGGAAGTCGACCCATTCGTTGACCTTGGGAGCGCGCGGACCGTCGGCGTACTGCGTGATCTTGACCTCGCCGTCGATGTACCGGCTGATGTAGACCGCAGCGCCGACCGAGTCCCGCAGCTCGGTGAGCGTCTCCTGGATCTTCGCCTCCAGCGCCTGCTGGCGGGTGACCCCTGAGCCGAGGAGGATCAGGGAGTCGCCGATCACATAGGCGCCGTCCGCGACCTGCTCCACATAGCCCTCGCGACGCAGCATCGCCAGCATGGGGGCCAGGTGGCCGGTCGGCAGACCCGTCTCGCGTGCGATCTGGACGTCGGTGACACCGCCACCGTGCTTCGAGATCGTCTCCAGGACACGCAGGACATATTGCACCGAGTGGAACGGCGCGGTCGGCTCGGGCTTCAGCGCCACGGTTTCCCCCTAGCAGGTTGTGACCGCAAGCTTTCGTACCACGATAGCGGCCAAGAGCCGTTTCGGGGGCGGCTGTTGGCGAGTTTCATGCTGTCGCCCCAGCCTCATGGGCTGGGGCGCAGCACCCTGGCATATGCCAGAGTCACACCTATTCGTCGGAGTGAATGGTCAGAGCACTGCGCCGAGAAACTCGCGAGTACGATCATGCTCCGGCTCGGAGAAGATTTTCTCCGGCGATCCGGACTCGATGACCCTTCCCGCGTCGAACATCAGGACCTCGTCCGAGATGTCCCGCGCGAAATTCATCTCGTGCGTCACGCACAGCATGGTGATGTCGGTGGAGCGGGCGATGTCCCGCAGCACGTCCAGCACACCCGCGACCAGCTCGGGGTCGAGCGCCGATGTGACCTCGTCGAGGAGCAGCACCTGCGGCCGCATCGCCAGCGCCCGCGCGATCGCCACCCGCTGCTGCTGGCCGCCCGACAGCTGGGTCGGCTTCGCGTCGCAGCGGTCGCCGAGCCCCACCAGGTCGAGCAGCTCCTTTCCGCGCTCCTCCGCCTCGTCCTTGGACATGCCGAGCACGCGCACCGGCGCCTCGGTGATGTTCCGCAGGGCGGTCATATTGGGGAACAGGTTGAACTGCTGGAAGACCATGCCGATTTGTTTGCGCGCCTCGCGGCGCTCCTTCTCGGCGGCCGGAAACAGTCTGTTCCCGTTCACCTGGATGGTGCCCTCGTCGGGCGATTCCAGAGTCATCAGCAGCCGCAGGATCGTGGTCTTGCCGGAGCCGGACGGGCCGATCAGCGTCACATGCTTTCCGGGCTGTACCGAGAAACAGAGGTTGTCCAGCACGGTGTTGTCGCCGAAGCGCTTCGTCACATTCTCGAAGCGGATCAGTTCCTTGGACCTGTCGGGAGAAGTGTCGGGGCGGGTGTCAGCGGACAAGGCGGCGCTCCAGGGTTCGTACGAGAAGAGAAGCCGGGTAGGCGATGAGGATGAAGGCGATGCCGATCACGGTCAGCGGCTCGGTGTACTGGAACGTCGACGCGCTCTCCAGCCGCGACTGCTGCAGCATCTCCAGTACGCCGATCGCGGCGAGAAGCGGAGTGTCCTTCAGCATCGCGATGACGTAGTTGCCCAGCGCCGGCGTGATGCGCCGGATCGCCTGCGGCAGGATCACCGCGAACCAGGTGCGGTGGGCGGGCAGGCTCAGCGCCTTCGCCGCCTCCCACTGACCGGCCGGCACGGCGTCGATGCCGGCCCGGTACACCTGCGCGGTGTACGTCGAATAGTGCAGCCCGATCGCGATCGTGCCGGTGGTCAGCGCCGAGAACTGCACGCCCCACTCCGGCAGCACGAAGTAGAGGAAGAAGAGCTGCACCAGCAGCGGCGTGGTGCGGATGAACTCCGTGACGACGCCCACCGGCCACCGTACGAAACGGGACGGCGCCCTGAATCCGATCGCCCAGACCAGACCGAGCGTGAAGGAGATCAGCGAGCCGAGCACCAGGATCTGCAGCGTGACGAGCACGCCGTCCCAGAAGCGCGGCATGAAGTCCGCGACCGCGGACCAGTCCCAGTTCACTTCGCGCCACCTCCGGAGATCGCGACGCCGATATTGCTCTTGGTCTTCTTCTCGAGAGCCTTCATGGAACGAGTGATGCCGAACGCGAGCACGAAGTAGATGACCAGGCTGATGGTGTAGATCTGTGCGCTCTCCTGAGTCGCGAGGCGCACCAGGTACGCCGCGAAGGAGACGTCGCCCACGCCGAGCAGCGACACCAGCGCCGTGCCCTTGAGCAGCTCGATCAGCAGGTTGCAGAACGGCGGGAGCATCTCCGGTATCGCCTGCGGCAGCAGGATCAGCCGCATCCGCTGCCCCGGTGTGAAGCTGAGCGCGACCCCGGCCTCACGCTGCGCCGGAGCGACCGAGTTCAGCGCGCCGCGCACGATCTCCGCGCCGTACGCACCGTAGGACAGGCCCAGTGCCAGCACGGCCGCCCACATCGGGACGAGCTGCCAGCCCAGCAGCGGCGGCAGCACGAAGAACAGCCAGAACATCAGGATCAGCGCGGACGTGCCGCGGAAGATCTCGGTGTAGAAGCCGGCCAGGAAGCGGACGAACCGCGAGCGGTGGGTGCGGGCCATGCCGACCACGAAGGCGACGACGCCGGCCAGCGCCGCGCTGTACACCAGTAGTTGGACGGTGATCCAGATGCCCGGAAGTACCCAGTTCTGCCAGAGTCCGGCTGTCATCGGCACAGCTCCTTGGCAGTGAGCGTGGTCATCTCGTTCTCGGTGAAGCCGAACGGCCGCAGTATGCGGAAGAGTTCGCCGCTCTTCTTCATCTTGTGGATCTCGACGTTGAATGCGTCGCGCAGCTCGGTGTCGGTGGGGCGGAAGGCGAAGCCGCCGCCGTCGATCTTCTTCTCGCCGTCGACGACTGCCGCGAACGGCTCGGTCGCCTCGGCCTTCCGGCTCTTCCTGACCACCTCGCGGGAGGTCAGCGCGGTGCCGGCGAACACGTCGACCCGGCCGGACTCGACCGCGTTCAGGCCCGCCACCTGGTCCTGGAGAATGACGATGTCCTTCTCCGGGAAGCCGGCGGCGACGGCGTAATCGATCTCCGCATAGCCGGTGCCGGTGGCGAACTTGGCCTTCGCCTTCACCACGTCCTCGTAGCTGTGCAGATTCTTGGGATTGCCCTTGCGCACGATGAACGAATCGAGCATCTGGTACTCGGGGTCGGCGAAGATGACCTGCTCACAGCGTTCTTTGTTGATGTACATCCCCGCCGAGACGACATCGAACTGCTCGGAGTTGAGCCCGGGTATGAGGGAGGCGAAGTCGGTGGCGACCGGCTGGACGTTGTCGATCCCCAGCCGCTTGAAGATCACCCGGGCCAGCTCCGGAGCCTCGCCGGTGAACTCGCCCTGGTCGTCAACGTAGCCGTAGGGCACCTCGCCCGCGATGCCCAGGCGCACCGTGCGCTGGGACTTGAGCCGGGCCAGGGCATCACCCGACGGCACCCGGCTGCAGCCGGCCGCGCCCGCGGCGCCGAGCGCGCCGGCGGCAGCGGTACCGAGCAGCACTGTGCGTCTGCGAATTGATCCTGTCAGTGGTGTTCGAGCCATGGGCGCGCGGCTACCCGGGTCCAGGCGGGGTATGCGTACCAAATGGCCGACCGATACATGACCGTAGCCCTCGACAAGCGCGGTGTGCGGTGCACCGCGAAACTCCTCACCGACAAGGCCCCGCTGACCTGCGCGGCTGTGTGGGACGCGCTGCCGCTCGCCGGGGACGTCTACCACGCGAAGTATGCCCGTAATGAGATCTATGCACTTTTTCCGGCGTTCGCGGAACAGGAACCGCCGCTGGAGAACCCGACGGTGACCCCTATTCCGGGCGATCTGTGCTATTTCACCTTCTCGGACGTGCAGTTGGGCACGGCGTCGTACGGATACGGCGAGCGGGCCGCCCACCACGGCCGCCCCACGGTCGTCGACCTCGCGCTCTTCTACGAGCGGAACAACCTGCTGCTCAACGGCGACACCGGCTGGGTCCCCGGCATCGTCTGGGGCACGGTGGTCGACGGCCTCGACCGGATGGCCGAGGCGTGCCAGGACCTGTGGCGGGCGGGCGCGCTGGGGGAGACGCTCAGTTTCCGTCGAGTTGAGTAGCCCCGCCCCGCCCCTTCCCGCTGCGACATTTTGCGTCTCCGCCGCGGAAATTCAAGCCTCGCCGGCGATTGAGGCGTAGGGGGTGGGGGCACCTCCCATGCCCGAAGGGCTATGGGGGAGGTCCGGGGCGGAGCCTCGGTTACGGGAGCGCCGGCGCGGGAATCGTCGCCGCGCCCGACTCGTACAGCGCATGCGCCGCCCGCAGCACCAGCGCGTCCGCGTGGCGCGCGCCGATCAGCTGGACGCCGATCGGCAGCCCGTCCTCGTCCACCCCGCACGGCACCGTCGCGGCGGGCTGCTGGGTCATGTTGAAGGGGTACGTGAACGGCGTCCACCCCGTCCAGCGGCGGTGCCCCGAGCGGGCCGGGGCCTCCACCCCCGCCTCGAACGCGGTGATCGGCAGGGTCGGCGTGACCAGCAGGTCGTACGACGTGTGGAACCGGCCCATCCGCCGGCCGAGGTCCATCCGGACGTCCACGGCCGCCAGATACTCGAGCGCACTGTGCCGCGCCCCGGCCCCGGCGACCTCCCGCAGCCCCGGATCCAGTGCCTCGCGCTGCCGGGACCCGAAATGCTGCAGCAGCCGGGCCGCTCCGCTGAACCACAGGGTGTGGAAGGCCTCCACCGGGTCGGCGATGTCGGGGTCGGACTCCTCGATGTACGCACCGAGGCCCGCGAGCGCCCCCACAGCCCGCCGTACCGCGGACGCGACCGCCGGGCGCACCGCCACCTGTCCGCCGAAGGACGGCGAATAGGCGATCCGCAGCCCCTTCACCCCGTCCGCCAACGTGCCGCGGACGCCCTCCGCGGGGCCCAGGTGGGACCAGTCCCGCCAGTCCTCACCGCTGATCACATCGAGCATCAGCGCGGCGTCCGCGGCGTCCTTCGTCATCGGGCCCGCATGCGAGAGCGTCCCGAAGGGGCTCGACGGATACAGCGGCACCCGTCCGTACGTCGGCTTCATCCCGAAGACGCCGCAGAAGGACGCGGGGATGCGGACCGAGCCGCCGCCGTCCGTGCCGATCGACAGCGGGCCCGCGCCGAGGGCCACCGCCACCGCACTGCCGCCGCTTGAGCCGCCCGCCGTGCGAGTGATGTCGTACGGATTGCCTGTGACCCCGTGCCGCGGGGAGTCGGTGACGCCCTTCCAGCCGAACTCGGGGGTCGTCGTCTTGGCGAGGAAGACCGCGCCGTGCGCCCGCAGCCGCCCGACGGACGGCGCGTCCTCGTCCCAACTCCCTTCCGCGGAAACGGACATGGAGCCGCGCAGGGTCGGGCCGCCACGCTGCAGCAGCAGATCCTTGACCGTCACCGGCACGCCGTCGAGCAGCCCCTGCGGCTCTCCTCTGCGCCACCGCTCGGCGGACGCCTCTGCCTGGGCCAGTGCCTGCTCGGCATCCACCCGGACGAAGGCGTTCACCAGGGGCTGCACCACTTCGATCCTCTCCAGCGCGGCGCGGGTCGCGTCGACGGGGGAGAAGTCGCCCTTCTCGTAGCCGGTGAGCAGTTGGCGTGCGGTGAGGTCGGTCAGCTCAGACGTCATGCATGGGCACGTACCCACGTTTCTTGTCGACCACGTTCGGGAATGACTTTCCGGCCTCCCACAGTTCGTACAACTCGACGAATTGTTCGCCCAGCCGGTCGCGCCAGCCGACCGTGTCGCCGCTCATGTGCGGGGAGACGATCAGCCCGGGCACGTCCCACAACGGGCTGTCGGGCACGAGCGGCTCGGAGCTGAAGACATCGAGGGCGGCGCCCGCGATCCACCGTTTGTTGAGTGCGGCGACGAGATCGTTCTCGACGACCAGCGGGCCGCGTCCCACATTGATGAACCGGGCAGAGGGCTGCATCAGACCGAAGCGCCGCGCGTCGAACATTCCGCGCGTCGCATCGGTGAGCGGCGCGGCGCACACCACCCAGTCGGCGCGCGCGAGCAGCGGATCGAGGTCCTGCGCGCCGTGGATGCCGGGCCGCTCGGTGCGGCCCACGACCGCCACGGTGACGCCGAGGGCCTCCAGCGTGCCGGCCACGGCCCGGCCGATCGGGCCCGCGCCCACCACCGCAGCCCGGGTGCCCGCCACCCGCAGGCCCTCGCGATGGCGCCAGCGCCGCTGCCGCTGGAGCTCCAGGGTGCCGGGCAGGTCCTTCGCCATGGCAAGGACCAGACCGGCGACGTACTCGGCGATCGGTTCCTCGAAGACGCCCCGGGCATTGGTGACCACGGTGTCGGAAGCGATCAGTTCGGGACAGAGCAGCCGGTCGACCCCCGCGCTCGGGGTGTGCACCCAGCGCGGGCGCGGCCCCTCGCCCGGCCAGGCGGAACGCACCGCCTCGGAGAGGAAGTCCCACACCAGCAGGACGTCTGCGTACGGCAGTCGGGCGGCGAGCGTCTGCTCGTCGGCGTACTCGACGCGGACCCGTCCGGTCAGCCGCCCGAGACGGGGCGGCGGGTCTGCTGTCAGCACGAGAAGGGTGGGTTCGGACATCAAGCGGAAGCCGTTTCGATGGGGGCGCCTCCCGTGCCCGGAGGGCATACGGGGGAGTCTGACATGTACGGATTGACCACGCTCGCACCCGAACCTAACGTCGTCAACAACACGTATAGGGGGCCTGCGATGGATGTCTCCTTCCTTGGTGGACCACAGCCCCAACGCGGTGTCGGCGTGGTCGCCCCGTTCGACTTCGCGCTGGACCGCGAGCTGTGGCGCTGGGTCCCCGACGATGTGTCCCTGCGCCTGACCCGTACGCCCTATGTGCCCGTCGAGGTCTCCCTCGACCTCGCCCGCCTGGTGAGCGAGCACGAGACGCTGCGCGAGGCGGTCCAGGCGCTGAGCGTGTCCGAGCCCGAGGTGGTCGCGTACGCCTGCACGTCGGGCAGTTTCGTCGGCGGTCTCGCCGGTGAGCGGGCCATGTGCGAGGCGATGACGTCGGCGGGGGAGGTGGACTCGCTGACCACCTCCGGCGCCCTGCTCGAAGCACTCGACGAGCTGGGCGCCGGCCGTATCGCTCTGGTCACGCCGTATACGGAATCGGTGACCCAGGCCCTGGAGGTGTATCTGGGAGAAGCTGGGGTAACGGTCACGGGCCGCGCCTTTCTTGGACTGACCCGGCACATCTGGAAAGTGCCGTACCGGTCGGTGGTGGACATGGCGCGGCAGGCGGTGGTGGGCGCGGCGGACGCGCTCTTCATCAGCTGCACCAACCTGCCGACGTACGACGCGATCCCGCAGCTGGAGGCCGAACTGAGGATGCCGGTGCTCTCCGCGAACCAGGTGACGATGTGGGCCGCGCTGCGCCGTATCGGGGTGCACGCGGTCGGTCCGTACCAGGCGCTGCTGCTGGATCCCGGCCCCACGGCTGACCAGGCGACCGCGCCGGCGACCGAACCCGAAGAACAGGAAGGCTGGACATGACGACGGTCGGACTTCTCTACCCGGGGCACTCCGCAGAGGACGACTACCCCAGGTTCGAGGTGCTGCTCGACAGCGACATCAGACTGCCCGTCGTACACACCGACATCGGCGAGGACGCCCACCGCGTCGACGCGCTGCTGCGGATGGGTTCGGCGGAGCGGCTCGCCGCGGGTGTGGAGGAGCTCCGGCTGGAGGGCGCGGAGTCGGTGGTGTGGGCGTGCACCAGCGGGAGCTTTGTGTACGGCTGGGAGGGCGCGCGCGAGCAGATCCGCTCCCTGGCGCTGGCCGCGGGGCTGCCGGCGTCGAGCACGTCCTTCGCCTTCGCACATGCCGTACGGGCGCTGGGCGCCACGCGCGTCGCGGTCGCCGCGACCTACCCGGAGGACGTCACGGCCCTCTTCACCGCCTTCCTCAAGGCGTCCGGGGCCGAGGTGGTCGCGGACCGGGCGAGCGGGATCGTCACCGCGGCCGAGGTCGGCGCCTGGGGCCGCGACGAGGTGCTGGAACTGGCGAGGGCGGGCGACCATCCCGACGCGGAGGTGGTGCTGCTGCCGGACACCGCCCTGCACACCGCGTCGTACCTCCCCGACCTGGAGGACATGCTCGGCAAGCCGGTCCTCACGGCGAACCAGGTGACTGTGTGGGAGGGGCTGCGGCTGGCGGAGCGCAAGGCGTGGGTGTTCGGGCCGAAGCTCGGCACGCTGTTCGCGAAGCCGGAATGAATCCCGGGTGACCGGGCGGGAATAAAACGGAGAGGCCCTCCTGTTAGCTGGTCCTGTACGTAATTCATGCTCAGGAGGGCTGCACCGGTGGACGACGCGATTCAGGGTGACGCGATTCCGCGTGACGCGACCCAGCGTGACGGGATTCGAGGCACGGCGTACGGGACGGCCCCGGTGCCCCTTTCCGTACTGGACCTGGTGACGGTCGGCGTCGGTCGCACCGCCACCGACGCCCTGCGCACCAGTGTGGACATCGCGCGCCTTGCGGAGCGCCGGGGCTTCCACCGCCACTGGGTCGCCGAGCACCACTCGATGCCGGGCGTCGCCTCCTCGTCGCCTGCCGTGATCCTTGCCCACCTCGCCGCCCACACCGAGCGCATCCGCCTCGGTTCGGGCGGCGTGATGCTCCCGAACCACGCGCCGCTCGTCATCGCCGAGCAGTTCGGCACGCTGGAGGCGCTCGCGCCGGGCCGCGTCGACCTGGGCCTCGGGCGGGCGCCCGGCACGGACGGCCCGACCGCCGCGGCCCTGCGGCGCACGCCGGAGGCCAGGGGAGAGGGAGCCGACGACTTTCCGCAGCAACTCGCCGAGCTGACCCGCTTCCTGGACGACGACTTCCCGGACGGGCATCCGTACGCCCGCATCCACGCGGTGCCAGGACCGGTCCAGGGCCCCTCCGCCCGCCCGCCGGTCTGGCTGCTCGGCTCCTCCGGCTTCAGCGCCCGGCTGGCCGGCGTGCTCGGACTGCCCTTCGCCTTCGCCCACCACTTCTCGGCGCACAACACCATCCCGGCGCTCGACCTGTACCGAGAGTCCTTCCGGCCGTCCGCGGTGCTGGACGCCCCGTACGCGGTGATCGGTGTCTCGGCCCTCGCCGCGGACGACGAGAAGGAGGCCCGCCGTCAGGTCCTGACCGGCGCCCTGTCCATGGTCCGGCTGCGCACCGGCCGTCCCGGGCTGATACCCACGCCCGATGAGGCGGCGGCCTACGAATTCAGTCCCATGGAGCGGGAGTTCGTGGACAGCTGGCTGGCGAACGTCGTCCACGGCACTGCGGACGCGGTACGGACGGGCCTGGACGACCTCCAGAAGCGCACCGGCGCGGACGAGTTGATGATCACTGCGAATGCGCACGGCGGGGATTCGCGACTGCGCTCCTACGAACTGATCGCGGACGCCTACGACTTGCCGGGTGCCGAGTAAAACCTGGATTTCGCGGGCGGAGTGGTTCACTGCTGAACTGCTTGTCCCCAGGCCCTTAATGGGGCCTTAAGCCGCTCGTCACCGTTGGTGGCGAGCGGTTCTGCGTGCGGGGTGCGGGGGCCTGACGAGCGGTTTCGCATCAAAATTGGTCTAGTCCTCAATTTGGTTCGGACCATTGACGCGGCGGTGGCCGGATCGCTATCTCTTCTCCAACTCGCGTTTCCATTCCTGTTCCAGGTCCCCTTCCGCACACCCCCCCGGAGGCTGTCCGTGCGCTCCCGCAGACCCTTGCTCGCGGCCCTGACGACCGCGGCCCTCGCCGCAGGCGTCCTGGCCGGTTTCGTAGGCCCAGGCACCGCCGACGAGGCGGCCGGCGACAACGTCACCACCGCCGCCGCGTCCACCGGCGGGGTGAAGATCGCGTACTACGACCAGTGGAGCGTGTACGGCAACGCCTTCTACCCCAAGCATCTGGACACCCGGGGCATCGCGGCCAAGCTCGACGTCGTCAACTACTCGTTCGGCAACATCCACCCGACCGAGCTGACCTGTTTCGAGGCGAACAAGGCGGCGGGCGACGACGCCAACCCCAACGCCGGTGACGGCGCGGGCGATTCGTACGCCGACTACCAGAAGTCCTTCGCGGCGGCGGACAGCGTCGACGGCGTCGCGGACAGCTGGAACCAGCCGATCGTCGGGGTCTTCAACCAGTTCAAGGAACTGAAGGCCAAGCACCCCAAGCTGAAGATCAATATCTCGCTGGGCGGCTGGACGTACTCCAAGTACTTCCACGACGCGGCCAAGACGGACGCGAGCCGCAAGAAGCTGGTCGCCTCCTGCGTCAAGCAGTACATCGCGGGCGACCTGCCGGTCGAGGGCGGCTACGGCGGCCCCGGCACGGCCGCCGGGATCTTCGACGGCATCGACATCGACTGGGAGTACCCGGGCTCGGAGGGCGGTCACCTCGGCAACCACTACGGACCCGAGGACAAGGCCAACTTCACCCTCCTGCTGGCGGAGTTCCGCAAGCAGCTCGACGAGTACGGCGCGGCGCACGGCGGCAAGAAGTACCTGCTGACGGCGGCGCTCCCGGCCGGCCAGGACAAGATCAAGCACATCGAGACGGACAAGATCGGCGCGTACCTCGACTACGCGAACATCATGACGTACGACATGCACGGCGCCTGGGACGCGGACGGCCCGACGTACCACCAGTCGCCGATGCACTCGCCGGCCTCCGACCCGACGGATCCCATCGCGCCGGGCACACAGAAGTACTCGATCGACAACGCCATCGACTCCTGGCTCGACGGGAACGCGGCGTACGGCATCGCGGGCGGTTTCCCGGCGAACAAGCTGACGCTGGGGTACGAGTTCTACTACCGCGGCTGGAAGGGCGTCCCGGCCGGTGCGAAGAACGGCCTCGCGCAGTCGGCGACCGGCGCGTCGGCCGCACGACCGGTGAGCCAGCAGGCGGGCATCGCGCACTACAAGGAGCTCGGCGGGATCGTCGACAACGCGGCGACGACGTTCTGGGACGACGAGGCCAAGGCGGCGTACTTCTACAAGGACGGGGAGTTCTTCACCGGCCTCAACAAGCGTGCGATCCAGGCGCGGGCGGACTACGCGCACAGCCGCGGTCTGGCGGGCGCGATGATGTACTCGCTGCTCGGCCTGGACGCGAATGCGACGCTGTTCAACGACATCGTGACGGCCGTCGGCGGCTCCCCGACCCCGGACCCGTCCCCGTCGGACCCGACCCCGACCCCGTCGCCCTCCAACCCGACCCCGACTCCGTCCGACCCGTCGACGGGCTGCACGGCCGGGGCCTGGTCCAGCACCCCGGCGTACACCGGCGGCGCGCAGGTCTCCCACAAGGGCCACCTCTGGAAGGCGAAGTGGTGGACCCAGGGCGAAGAGCCGGGCACGACGGGCGAATGGGGCGTCTGGCAGGACCTGGGCGTCTGCTGAGCAGCTGACCCCCCGAACCCCCCACAGGCCGCCGCCCCCGCCCGGAACGTCCTTCCGGCCGGGGGCGGTCGGCGTCCCACCCGGTCGCCCGGATCCGGCGTCGGACCCGGCGTCAGCCCTGGTGTCAGACCCGGCGTCAGACTTGGCTTGAGACGAGGCGTCAGACCGCGGCGTCAGACCGACAGCGCGCCGACGCCGATCAGTTCCGCGATCTGCTCCGGGGCCACCGCCCGCGAGTAGAGCCAGCCCTGGCCCGTGTCACAGCCGATCCGCCGCAGTCGCGACGCCTGGCCCGCCGTCTCCACGCATTCCGCCGTGACCGTCAGGCCCAGCCGGTGCGCCAGTTGCACCATCGCCTCGACGATCGTCTCGTCCGCCGGGTTCGGGTGCGCCTCGTCCTGGAAGCCGCGGACAAACGATCCGTCGAGCTTCAGTACGGATACCGGCAGCCGGCTCAGATACGCCAGGTTCGAGTACCCCGTCCCGAAGTCGTCGATCGCGATCTGCACGCCCATGTCGCTGAGCGCCTGCAACGCCTGGAGCGGGCGGCCCGCAGAGCCCATCACCGCCGACTCCGTCAGCTCCAGCTGCAGCAGATGCGGCGCGAGTCCCGTCTCCGCCAGGATTCCCGCCACGTCCGCCACCAGGTCGGAGTCCCAGACCTGGCGTACGGCGACATTGACGCTCACGAACAGCGGCGGCGCGTCCGGGTGGTCCTTCTGCCACTGGCGGGCCTGACGGCACGCCGTACGTAGCACCCACCGCCCGAGCTGGACGATCGAGCCGTCCTCCTCCGCGATGCCGATGAACCGATTCGGCGCGAGCGTGCCGAACTGCGGGTGGTTCCAGCGCACCAGCGCCTCCACGCCCCGCGTCACCCCGTCCGCCATCCCCACCAGTGGCTGGTACTCCAGAGAGAACTCCCCGCGCTCCACGGCCGGGCGGAGCGTGGACGACAGCGCCTGACGGGTCATCCGGTGCGCGTTGCGCTCGGGGTCGAAGAGCGTCCACCGGTCCTTGCCGTCAGCCTTCGCCCAGTACAGCGTCGTGTCCGCGGCCTGCATCAGCCCGGTGGCGGTCGTCCCGGACACCGTCCGCTCCACCACCCCGATCGACGCCGAGACCGAAAGGCGCTGCCCGGCCAGGTCGAACGGCTGCTGCAGCGCGGCCAGCACGGAGCGGGCGAGGTCGGCGAGCTGCTCCGTACCGGAGGAGTCCTCGATCAGGATCGCGAACTCGTCGCCGCCGAGCCGGGCCACCAAGTGCCCGCCGCCGCACGCGTATCCGTAGCTCTCCGCGCACTCGGTGAGCCGCGAGGCGACTGCGGCCAGCAGTCGGTCGCCGAGCCGGTGCCCGAGCGTGTCGTTGACCGCCTTGAAGCCGTCGAGGTCGAGATAGCAGAGGCCGATCCGGCCGGTCGTGCCTTGTTCGTACGCCGATGATTCGAGCGCCGCCGACAATCGCTCGAAGAACAGCGTGCGGTTGGGCAGCCGGGTCACCGGGTCGTGCATCTGGAGATGGTGCAGCCGGGCGTGCAGTTCGCGCCGGTCGCTGATGTCCGCGATGGAGAGCAGCACATTGCGGCTGTCGGGCACCGGCGCGACCGTCACCTCCGCCCACAGCGAGCGCCCGTCGGGGTGCTTGAGACGGCGCGCACATCGGAACCGGGAGCGGCGGCCGCGCAGCACTTCGCGGTACGCGTGCCAGGTGCGGCGGTCGGAGGCGAGGTCGACGAGGTCTGCGGCGAACCGCTCCCGCAAGGTCGCGGGTTCGGTGCCCAGCAGGGCGGCGAGGGCCGCGTTGGCGGTGACGACGAGGCCCTCGTGGTCGACGACCGCCATCGCGAGGTGCGCGGCGTTGAACGCGGCCCGGTAGTCCCGCAGTTCGGCGACGGTCCGGCCGAAGCGGTTACGCTCCGTGACTGACGGCCGGGTCTTGTCGGGGACTGCGACTCCCGCGGGCCCTGTTCCTTCGGAGGTTCCGCTCACCGCTCGCTCCCGCAGTGCAGTCGTGTCGTACAGGGTTCGTACCGATGTGATCAGCAAGCAATCCGGCAAGAAGTCCGGCAACGAGTAGGGAAGAAGCCGGGAAAGTCTGCCGATCATAGAGGCTGGCCCGTGGGCCGTTCCAGCTACGCCGCTGTGGGGCGGTGCGTTCACGGCCTTCGGCCGATCGTTTCTGCACAGGTCTGAGCCGGGGTCGATCCATGCTGACCGAATGTGACGTTCCGTGAGCCATCGGAGTGTCGTCGGGTCTCGGGTCGATGTCGAGCCGGTGTCGGGTCGGTCACCCAGGTGGGGCAGCGGAACAGGGCGTACTGCCAGAAACCGTCACAAGGTGGTGGAGGTGTCGCCCATTCCGCAGCCGGAGGTCCACGTGGAGGGTCAGCAGTCGTCCGAGGGAACACCCGAGGGAGTGGAACCCGTGCGCCTGCGGAGCGCCGCTGCTGCCCTCACGTCCCTCATGGCGCTCGCCGCCACGTCGCTCGTGGCCGGGCCCGCGGTGGCCAAGACGGCGGGTGGGCCCTGCGCGCTGCCCCGCACGGCCGCGCACCACTCCCTGGGTGTGGACACCTGGAACGGAGACTATCCGCGCCCGGTCCGGCACATGGACGCGGTGATGATCTTCCTGTCGTTCCCCGATTCCGTGCCGCTGGCCACGCCGGATGAGATGGCGGCCGACCACTTCCCGGCCACCAGCACATTCTTCGCGCGCGCCTCGTACGGGAAGTTCGTGCTGCGCCCGCACCCGCAGCGCAAGTGGGTGGCGATGCCGAAGGCCTCGACGGCCTACGGGATAAAGCGTGACTGGGAGCCCGGGCGGCGCGCCACGTATCTGCGCGACGCGATCACCGCGGCCGACCCGACGGTCGACTTCTCCCGCTACGACATCGTCTATCTGGTCGCCGACCCGGACGCGCCCGGCGTCGACTCCGACGCGACGAAGGTGGTGAACGTCGACGAGCCCCTGGACGCCGACGGCACCGACATCGAGCGGGTCGTCACCGTCTTCGAGCGCCACCCACCGGACCGCAATGTGCTGGCCCACGAGACCGGGCATGTCTTCGACCTGCCCGACCTCTACCACCGGCCGACGAACGACAAGGGCGACTGGGACACGTACGTCGGCGACTGGGATGTGATGGGCAGCCAGTTCGGTCTCGCCCCGGATCTCTTCGGCTGGCACAAGTGGAAGCTGGGCTGGCTGGACAGGCGGGCCGTGCGGTGTGTGACGAACGCCGAGTGGTTCACGCTGGAGCCCGTCGCGGCAGCCCCGACCCCGGGCGGGAGTCTCGGCACGCGGCTCGCGGTCGTCCGGACCGGCGCGGACACGGCGCTCGCGATCGAGGCGCGCAGTTCGACGGGCAACGACGTGTCGACCTGCAGGGAGGGGGTGCTGCTGTACCGCGTGCGGGCCGAGACGGATTCGGGGGGCGGGCCGGCAGAGGTCGTCGACACCCACCCGGGCAGCGCGGCGTGCTGGGACACGTCGGTGTACCCGCAGCTGGCGGATGCGCCCCTGGGGGTCGGTGAGACGTTCACGACGCCGGGGAAGCCGGGGGAACGGACGAGAGTGGAGGTGGCGGACCGGACGCGGTCGGGCGCGTGGACGGTCAAGATCACCACGGCGTAGCGGGGGGTCGCGGGGTGCGGGCGTACGGGCGGGGGCAGGCCGGTCGGGGCATGCGGCATGCGGCATGCGGCATGCGGCACGCGGGGCCCGGGCGTCCGCGGCGGGCGCGGGCCCGTCGGGCTGCGGGGCCCGGTCGCCCCGGTGCACGAAAAAGCCCCTCGCTCTCGCGAGGGGCTTCTCCCGTCTGTGCGCCGCCAGGGACTCGAACCCCGGACCCGCTGATTAAGAGTCAGCTGCTCTAACCAACTGAGCTAGCGGCGCCTGCTGACGTCGTAGACCTTAGCATCCTGATCGGCGCCAGGAAAAATCGATATACGGACGCTGGGAGCCGAGGCCGCGCGGACCGCCCGCACGCACGCCCAGAGCACCACCTCGGGCCCCGGCAGCCACGGGTGCCGGGTGTCCGGGGCCACCAGCCAGCGCGGGCCGCCCGTCGCGGCGTGGCCCTGGGACAGCGGCGGAACGGTGACCGCGTCGCCGGCGCCGTGGCAGAGCATCGGCGGTACGGCGTCGCCGCACTCCTCCCAGCCGAGCAGGGACGGCAGCCGGTGCGCGGTGCCGGGGGCGGCGAAGAGCAGCATCCGGCCGCGGTGCATGGCGGCGGGGCCGGATCCGGGCCCCTCCTCCCAGAGCCGGTCGAGCATGCGGCGGCCGAAGATCGCGGGCACGTTCACGACGTCGAAGACGGAGCCGCAGGGGAGTACGGCGGGGGCGTACGGGTGGGTCTCCCAGAGCGCGAGCATCGAGCGCGGATGGCCGGCGGCAGAGACGAGCCAGCTCGCGCCGGGCGGTGTGACCTGGGCGACGTGGCGCCTGCTCTCGTCGTCGTCACCGGAGCCGAGGGGCAGCGGGGTGTCGTCTTGCAGCCATGCGCTCATGGAATAAGACCTACCGGGAGTGACGTTCCCGTTCCAGAGAGTTGGCGGAAATGAGGACAGGGCGGGGCGGGGAGGCGTATCTTGTGCCCTCGCATATGCCAGGTGCCTGCCGACACCGACGGCGTGGCCTGGCGCGCCGGACCGGGGCTGACCGGGCCGGGGCGGTCGGTCAGGGCGTGGTGTTGCGGAGCAGGTCGCGGCCGAACTCGATCATCTTCTTGGCGTAGTCCTCGGTCCACTCCGCCCGCTGGGCGATGTCCGCGGGGGTCAGCCGGTCGAACCGGCGCGGGTCGGCGAGCTGGGCGGCCGCGAGCGCCTGGAACTCAGCGGCGCGGTCGGTGGCCGCGCGGAACGCCAGGGTCAGTTCGGTCGACCGCGCCAGCAGCTCCCGAGGGTCCTCGATCGACTCCAGGTCGAAGAAGTGCTCGGGGTCGGCGGCAGCCTCCGACGGCTCGAAGAGCAGCGGGGCCGGTCGCAGCTTCCGCTCGCTCCGCTCGGGTTCCGCCATGTGGTTCTCCTCCTCGCCCAGGTGCGAGCCCCTTCCCGGGCCGCCCTCCGTTGACCTTGTGTCCATCGCCTACCCATCGCCGCCTTCTATTGTCGCGGCGTACGCAAGTGCGCCTATGGCCGCCGGCTCACCCGGTGTTCCGCCAGGTCTGCCAGGACCGCGTGATTGGCCTCCCAGCCGTCGGGGGTGGCTCACGCTGTCCGCTTCCCGCCGGCTCATGGGCGCCAGGAGACGCGATGGTTGGACCAGTGATCCCACGTGGACATCATCGCCTCCCAGCCGTCCGGGAACTTGACCGTGACGCCCAGCTGGACCGGCTCCGTCGACGGGTGTTCGTCCAGCAGGTCGGTCACCCCCGCGCGGCACACCACGATGCACGCGTGCCGGTGGCGGGAGGCCAGCACGCACAGCCGGCCCGTCTCCAGGTGGAACGCGGTCGCGTCCGGGCGGCCGGACAGCGGGTGCAGAACGACCGTGACGTCGAACTCGCGGCCCTGGAGGCGGTTCGCCGTGTCCACGGTGACGTCCGCGACCCCCAGCTCGGCGAGCGCCGCCCGCACCGCGGCCGCCTGGTCGCGGTGGGCCGTGCCGACGGCGATCCGGTCGGCGGTGACCGGGACGGGTTCCGCCGACCGCTCGCTGGTCGCCACGCCCCCGCGGTCCAGCAGCCGGCGGACGACCAGAGCCACCGCCCGTACCGCCTCGGGGTCCGTACGGGGCGTGTGGCGGGCGGGCAGCTCCAGCAGGCCCCAGCCCGACTCGGCGGCCTCGTCGAGCACCCGGTCGGGGCCCGAGCCGTCCGACGGCACCCCGAAGGCGAGCCGCCGGTCGCCGGGGCCGGTACCGCTGCGGAAAGGGGTGTACGGGTAGAACGCGTCGGAGACGAGCGGCGCGGCGGAGGCCGGGAGCCGCCAGGAGACGGGCAGCCGGTGCTGCGGCAGCTCCGGATTGTGGGCCAGCAGCGTGGAGACGGCGCTGGCGGAGGGGTCGTACGACAGCCCGGCCCACTGGTCCGCGCCGACGATCGAGAACGGGTCCAGCTGACCGGGGTCGCCCACGAACAGCGCACGCTCGAAGAGCCCGGCGACGGCGAGCAGCGCGTCGGAGCGCATCTGGTAGGCCTCGTCCACGATGGCGTGCCGCCAGGGCTCGACGCCCTGGACATGCGCCCACTTCGCGGCGGTCGAAATGACGATCTCCAGCCCGGCGAGGTCACCGGCCTTGGCGGACTTGCGGACGTTCTCCAGCTCGTCCAGGGCCTTGTCGTAAGGATCGGGCTCATTGCTGTGCAGCCGCCCGACCGGCAGCGCGGGCTCCTTCTCGGCGAGCCGTACGACAAGGTCGTCCACCTGGGCGTTGGTCTGCGCGATGACCATCAACGGCCGCCCGGCGGCGGCCAGTTCCCGCGCGGCGTGCACCACGAGAGTGGACTTCCCGGCCCCGGGCGGCGAGTCCACGACGACACCGCGGTGGGAGCCGTGCAGCGTGTCGTCGAGGATCGCGTCCGTGGCCCGGGCGGCTTCGACGGACGGCTCGAAGCCGGGCCGGCTCACAGGACGCCTCCCTGGGCGATGGGCCGCGAGGCGGAGAAGCCGCGTACCGCGCGGGTGTGGGCCCGCCCCGCGCACCCGCGCTCAAGGGCGGGCGGGTGGGAAAGGCTCACGCCGCCCTGCTCGGGCCGGGTCACAGCACGTCCTCCGGGGTCACCGGGTCCGGGCTCTGCGCCGACGTGCCCGGGGGACCGCCATGGGTCCACGGGGTTTCCTCCGGGGGCGGGAGCTTCGGCCCGCCCCGCTGGTCGTGCTCGAACAGGGTCCAGGCGATCCGGTCGCCCTTCTGCGGGACCGAGCCCTCGGCCGGGTCCTTGGCGCGGCCCATGCGGTCCGTGAGCCGCAGCACCAGCGCCCCGTCCGCGTCGTACCGTACGAACTCCGCCGTCTGCGGCTTGCCCTCAAGCGAGCGGTACACCTTCGTCCGCTCGCCGAGCTGCGGGCGGTCGTCCGTGCGGACCGTGAGCAGCGGACGCGGGCTCGGGCGCTTCGAGTCGGACCAGGCCATCACGACCTCCGTCACCTCGCTCAGAAACGCCTCGCCCGCCAGCCTGCGGCCCGCGAGCACCAGCGGGTCGTCCAGCGCCTCCTGAGCGTCCAGCTGCGCCTGGGCCCTCTCGCGGGAGGCGAGCTTCTGCGCGGCCGTCACCGCGTCGTCGCGGCGCGGCTGCGGCGGCTCGCCCGCCCGTACGCGATCGCGGTGCGCGGTGAACGACCAGCGGTCGCGGGTCCAGCGGTCCGCCGCCCTGGAGCCCTCCGGCAGCTCACGCACCAGCTCCAGGCTGCGCCACACCGCGTGCCAGGTGGGCAGCAGCTGGGTCAGCACGAGCCGGCGGATCTCCCGCTCGGCGACGGTCAGTTCGCCCAGCCGCGCATCCGCCGCCGCGCCGTCCTCCGCCGCGCCCAGCGCCTGCCGCGCCCGGTCGTAACGCTCCACGGCCGGGGCCAGCAGCCTGTTGTCGAAGGCGGGGTCGGTGGCCGGCCCGGCCGGCGGGCAGAGCAGCTGCCCGTACCGGTCGCGCGACAGCTCGGCCCGCAGCGCCGCCTCCGCGCCGGATTCCCCCTCGCGCGGGTCGATCCAGGCGAGCAGGGCGCCCAGATGCTGGTCCTCCAGGCTGGACTGGCCACTCGCCCAGTGCCGGTTCAGCAGATCGGTCGCAGCGAGGAGCAGCGAGGAGCCGGGCACCCGGGCCCGTTCGCCGTAGTGCGTGAGCCAGCGGCCGAGCAGCGGCACGCGCGGCGGCGCGGGGTAGGGCGCGTCGGGCTCCTCCTCCGCAGTACGCCGAAAGCGCATCGACCGGCCGAGCAGCCGTACGAAGTCGATGCCGGCCCGCCCCGGCACGATCAACTGCGGGGCGTCCGCGCACAGTTCGACCTCGACCTTGACCCTCTTGCCGGTCTCGGGGTCCGTCTCGTTGCGCTCGGCGGGCTCGACGTCGTCGGCGTACGCGTCCAGATGCGGCAGCACCGCGTCGGCCAGCTCCGCGAGGAACGTGAAGCGCAGATCACGGTCGCGGGGCTGCGCCACGACCAGCAGCCGCGGCTCCTGCGGATCGGTGCCGACCAGCGCACCCAGCGGCGCCCCCGCCTCACCCGCCGTGGTGAGCGGCACGAAGACCAGCGGCCGATCGGACAGATGCCGGTGCCGCACGGTCGCCAGCGGTGTGGCCCGCCCTGACTCCACGGCCTCCAGCCGGGCAAGCGTGGAGATCAGCGACATGCGGCCGCCTCCAGCGCCTCGGCCCGCAGCGCCGCCGCCCTGCGCAGGGCCGCGACCGCCGGGTCGTCCGGATCGCCCGCGGTCCCCCTTGCCGCCGCCAGGACGTCGCCGATCGTCGTCAACCCGCCCAGCTCGCCGCGCATCCCACGGCCCAGCGCCTCGACCGCGCCCGACTCGCGGGCCCGGTCACGGCAGTGGAAGGCCAGCTCGCACGCGGCCAGGCACTCGGGGGCGTACGCCGCGGACACCGACTCGACCGCCGCCGTCAGCTCCTCCTCCGGCCGCTCCAGGTCGAAGGTCGTGCCCTTGGGCAGCGCCGCGGCGATGTCCTCGATCCGGGTCAGCCGGGCCAGCTGGCGGCGGGTGACCGACAACTGCTTGCGTACGTCGACCACCGATCCGGTCGGCAGATTGGAGAAGTCCTTGGGGCAGACCAGCAGCACCGACTGCGCCACCTCCGCGCCCTCCGTCAGCGCCGCGACCCGCTCCAGCGCCAGCACGTACACCGCGGCCTGGCGCGCGGCAGCGCCCACTTTTGCCGCGTCCGCCGACGCGTCGATCATCGGGAAGGACTTGATCTCGACCACAGTCCACCGCCCGCCGGGGTGGACGACCACCGCGTCCGGCTCCAGATAGGCGGGGGAGCCTGCGACCTCCAGCGCCAGCAGGGGGTGGTCGAGCAGCGTCCACGCCCCGTCCCGGGCGGCGGCCGCGGTCGCCTCACGCAGCGCCAGCGCCGTACGCGCGGCCCGGCCCTCGGGACCGGCCGCCGACAGATCGGGCACCCGGACCTCGGCCGGCACGTCCACGCCGAGCAGCCGCATCAGTTCCGTACCGCCGTCGGCCTTGACCCTGGCCTCGAAGGCATTGCCGCGCATGAAGGCGAACTGCGACTGCCCGAACGCCGCGGGGGATCCCAGCGCGGAGGCGAGCGCCGCCTTGTCCACACCGGCACCGTCCAGCAGCGCGCGCCGTCTGCAGCCGGGGTTCGCGGCGAGGGCGGCCAGCGCGCGGGCGTCGAGCGGATGCGGCTGGGCGGCGGGACCGCGCAGCTCAGCGAGCCGCTGCCGGAGTGCTGTCGTCGGCGCCTGCGGAGGAGGTCCGCTGTCCAGGGATTCGCTCACCCGCGGAAGTCTCGCATCCGGCACCGACAATCGGGGACTTCGAGCCGGAAGGGGTGGGCAGGACACGTGTGCGCACCCGGTCGGCGAGACGCATCGCGGGCCGGGTCAGCAGCGCGCCGGCGCCCATCACGGCGGCGCCGGCGACCGCGTCCAGGAAGTAGTGGTTCGCCGTGCCCATCACCACGAGCGTGGTGAGCAGCGGGTAGGCGACGCCGAGGACCTTCATCAGCGGCGTGCGCCCGTGCCGCCACAGCATCACGCCGCACCACAGCGCCCAGCCGACGTGCAGACTCGGCATCGCCGCGTACTGGTTGGTCATCGCGCCCAAGCCGCGCGGCGCGCTCGCCTCGCCGCCCCACCAGCCGTACGAGCTGTACTGCGCCATCGTGTCGACGAAGCCCTGACCGGCGTCGAGGAGCCGCGGCGGGCAGGTCGGCGCCAGCGTGAAGCCGACGAGGCCGAGCAGCGTGGAGAGCATCAGCCAGGTGCGGGCGGCGTGGTAGCGGGCGGGGCGGCGGCGGAAGAGCCAGACGAGGATGGCCGGGGTGAGGAGATAGTGCAGCGAGGCGTACGCGAAGTCGGCGGGTATGCCGAGAGCGGGGGTCTGGCTGAAGAGGCGGTTGAGCGGGTGCTCGGCGTTCAGGAAGAGAGCCTTCTCGGCCCGGAGTATCGCCATGCCGTTGTCGACCGCGGTCGTCACATCGCCGCGGGCGAGCAACCGTCCCGCCGAGTAGGCGGCGTAGACCACTGCGAGCAGCGTCAGTTCGGTCCACCAGCGGGGCCGATGGCGGGGCGCGGTGTACGGCATCCGAACGTTTCTCCAGTTTGTGTTCAGGCGGCCATCGGCCACCGTCCAACCGTACGGTGTATAAGGCGACGCTCCGTCGGCGGGTCCCGGCCCGCAGAGCCCGAGAAGAGGGACGCTGAGATCGACTTGGAGGTTGCCCCGCGTTCAGGTGCGCGATGATGGAAGGCCACCCGATGTGAACCTCAGGGAGCCCCCCATGGCACCGCGCATCCTGCTCGCCCGGCACGGCCAGACGGAGTGGTCACTGCTCGGCAAGCACACCGGCAGGACGGACATCCCCTTGCTCGAAGAGGGCAGACGCGGGGCGAAACTGCTGGGGGAGCGGCTGCATCGCGCGCCGTGGTCGGGCCTGGAGGGCGTCGAGGTCCGTACGAGCCCGCTGGTGCGGGCGGCGGAGACGTGCGCGCTGGCGGGGTTCGGGGAGCGGGCGACCGGGTGGGACGCGCTGATGGAGTGGGACTACGGGGCGTACGAGGGCCTGGCCCCGGCGGACATCCATGCGGAGCGACCGGACTGGTTCATCTGGCGCGACGGCGTCCCCGGCGGCGAGACCCTGTCGGAGCTCGGCGCGCGGGCGGACGAGGTGGTGGAGTGGGCGCGCTCGGCGGACCGCGACGTGCTGGTCTTCGCGCACGGCCACATCCTGCGGGTGCTGGGGGCGCGTTGGCTGGACATGGACCCGTCGTTCGCGGCGCGGATCAAGCTGGATCCGACGAGCCTGTCGGTGCTCGGGTGGGCGTACGGGGCGCCGGCAATGGAGCGCTGGAACGACACGGCCCATCTGGAGGGGTGAGTCTCGCGCCGGGAAGCGATCCGCGCGCCCAGGGCCCGCGCCTCGCACCCCTTGGCGCCCGCGTCACGCCCTTCGCAGCGACTCGCCGTGCCGCTCCAGGAACGTACCCACACTCCCCGTCCTCCGCTTCGGCAGCAGCACCCTCGCCGTCTGGGACAGCATCGACTGGATGCGTGACGACTGCACCCCCGCCAGCAGGTCCAGCACCTGGTGGCCCGCCTCCGCCGCCTCGTCCGGGGCTCCGGCGCGGGCCAGGTCCGCTGCCAGCTCCGCCCGGTACAGGGCCAGGTTGCGGGTGAAGCGGCTGTCCTGGAGGGTCGCCGCCCGGCGGGCGTGGCGGGCGGCTCGGGGCCAGTCGCCGAGGGCCGACCAGCACTGCGCCTGCAGCGCCTCCAGTTCCGGTTCGCCGAAGAAGGACATCCACTCCGGATCCGAGTCCGACGGGCCCCGGTCGAAGTACGCGTGCGCCCGCGCCAGGGACTTCTCGCAGCCCGAACGGTCCCCGAGCCCCGCCCAGCCGCCCGCCTCCCGGAGCGAGAGCAGGGACAGCAGCCGCGGCGAAGGCAGGTGCCGGGCCGCCCGCTGGCCCGCCTGGGCCGAGCGGACCGCCTCCCGGTGGCGGCCCGCGTCCCGCGCCAGGAAGGACGTGTTGCAGAACGCGTGCGCCTCCAGTGCCGGATCGCCCGCCACCCGAGCCGTCGCCAGCGCCTCCGCGTAGTGCGAGCGCGCATCGTCGAACCGGCCCGAGTCGTGCGCCAGCCAGCCCACCGAGATGGCGAGTTCGCCCGCCCCCGCGTGCAGCCGGTCCGCCGTCGCGCGGCGCGTGGCCGTGCCGGCGTCGAGCAGCGCGTACGCCGCCCGCAGCGGTTGCGCTGCGCGCCGGTAGAGCCCGTCCGCGCCGTGCCGGTCGTCGAGCAGCCGGATCCGCCGTACCGCGTCCTCGACGGCGTTCACCTCCGCCTCGCCGACGCGCCGCTGAGCGGGCACAGGGCCGGGACCGAGCCCGAGGGACGCGGCCGCCACGGTGGCGGAGCCGCTCGTCATGAATGCGCGACGCAGCACGTCGCTCTCCTCGTCGATGTCGCTGTCACTGTTGCTGTCGCTGTTGCTGTCAAAAAGACCGAGGGGGCCGAGGGGGCCGGGGTCGAAAGGTTCGGGCGGCCGCCCCCGGCCGCCGCCCCGCACCTGTTCCCGCGCCGCGAACCCCAGGTCCGCCAGCGTCAGACCGGGGAACATGTGCAGGAACACCCGCTCGTAGGCGTAGTTCGGACAGCGGATCTCGCCGGCCTCGACGCGCCCGATATAGCGGGCGTCGCAACAGACCTGCTCGCCGATCTCTCGAGCCGCCTTGCGCACACTCGCCGCGAACTCCCCCGGCGAACGCTGCCCCCGCAGCCGGCGGAAGGCGAGGTTGGGAACCGCCCGGTCGGGAACTGCCCGTGATGCCTGTGACGATGACGCCATGGCCGAGCCCTCTCTTGGTGCAGCCGTGTTCCGGCGGAGCAAGAACGTACCTGCTGTGATGGGCCGTACACACACGGTTTAGCTACAAAAGGGATATCTCTCCCTCGATCTGCCATGAACTGCCATCCTTTGCGGCGGCGAGCCGCCGTAGCCCTTGACGCGAACGGGCGTTGAACCATTCGGAGACGCGATACGTGTCTCCACTCGAGCGAGGAGGGGATCCCCTTGTTGGAGATCGGCACGGAGACCAGCGCCGACGGCGGCTCACCCACGACTGCGACGACTGCGCGCCACAGGCCAACCCCGGACAGCAGCGCACCGCCCGGCGACGACGCCGAGCCCTGTGATCTGGTGACCGTCCCCGCCCGGCAGGGGCTCGAGGCCGTCGACATCCTGCGCCGCGGCGCCGCACCGGCCGTCGGCCCGGTGCTCCACGACGGCACCTGCGACACCCTCGGCTTTCTGGTGCCGCCCGGCACCGCCGACGGCTGGGACATGCCGGGCAGCGCCTGTACGCAGACGTCGGGACGCGGCCTGCGGATTCCTGCCGAACCCCCGGTCACCGGCTCCGAATCCGGCGTCGGCTCCGAAACCGGCGCCGACTGGCTGCTGCCGCCGGGCGGCGCCGACCCGGTCACCGACCCGGTGGTGCTGCGCGAGGCGCTCGGCGAGGCGGCCCGTCTCATCGAGGCCGCCGACAACTGTTGCTGAGCCCCGGTCGCTGAGCCACCTGCCCTTACTGAGCCGATAATGGGCTGGTGGCGAAGAGCAAGCGGCGCAGCCGTACGGGCGGGGCAGGCAGCCCCGAACCCGTCGTCGAGCAGGTCGACGGCGGGCTCGCCGAGCTGATACCCGACCGCGAGCGGCCGCGCGGCTGGACGCTGCTCCTCGACGGCGCACCGCAGTCCCATGTCGACCTGGACGACCCGGTCCATCTCTCCTTCGAGTACCAGCGCCGCCTCGGCCATGTCGCCGATCTCGTCGCCCCGCCCGGCCGCCCTCTCCAGGTCGTGCATCTCGGCGGCGGTGCCTTCACCCTCGCCCGCTACATCGCGGCCACGCGCCCCCGTTCCACCCAGCAGATAGTCGAGTTGGACGCCTTGCTGGTCCAACTGGTCCGCAAGCAGCTCCCGTTGGACCCCGGCACACGGATACGCGTCCGGTCGGACGACGCCCGCGCCGGGCTCGGCAAGTTCCCGGACGGCTGGGCGGACCTGGTGATCGCCGACGTCTTCAGCGGAGCCCGTACTCCCGCGCATCTGACCAGTACGGAATTCCTCGCCGAGGTGCGAAGGGTCCTGAAGCCGGGCGGCCACTACGCCGCGAACCTCGCCGACGGGCCGCCGCTCGCCCATCTGCGCGCCCAGGTCGCCACCGCCGCCGCCCTCTTCCCCGAACTCGCGCTCGCCGCCGACCCGGCGGTGCTGCGCGGCCGTCGCTTCGGCAATGCGGTGCTGCTCGCGTCCGACGTACCGCTGCCCGTCGCCGAGCTGACCCGCCGCGTCGCGAGCGACCCGCACCCCGGCAGGGTCGAACACGGCAGAGCACTCACCGACTTCACGGGCGGCGCGGCCGCGGTCACCGACGCGAGCGCGAAGCCCTCACCAGTACCGCCGCCGGCGACGTTCCGCCAGCGCGGTGACCGGGGCTAGCGCTCGTCGAACTGGACCATCGGCGGGTGGCCGTTCCAGGTGCAGAAGACCGAGACCTCGTGGCCGTCCCTGGTGAAGGTCACCCGGATCCACGTCGGCTGCTTCCAGACCTGCATCTGCCAGCCGGCGTCCGGCGTCGCCGAGACCAGCTCCGCCGACGACTTGGCGATGTCGAAGACGACCCGGCCGCCGTCGACCGTGTAGCCCTTCACGTTCCCGGACGGCGTCGCCGGGGCGGGCGGCGACGGCGGCTTGGTGCTGCTCGGCTTTCCGGCCGGCGGAGTGGCCGACGGCTTGCGGGCCTTGTCCGAACTGCCCGGCTTCGACGGTGTCGGGCTTTGCGCCCGCTGCGTTGACGATGCCTGCGGCTTCGCGCCCTGAGTGGTGGCGCCGTCCGCGGTGATGGGCAGCGCGCGCGGCCGGTCGTAAGCGGTCCCGGACATGACGGTGTGGACGCCCCACCAGGACAGCGTGACCGCGGCGCCGGTGGACAGCGCCCACGCCATGGCATGTACGAGTCCTCGATGCATCCGGGCCATACTGCACCACGCGCCCCACAACTGTCCTTAGGGGGACCGGCGTACTCCGGATGGCGTACGGTGCCGCCCATGGCAAGTGTGCTCGTGGTCGAGGACGACCAGTTCGTGCGCTCCGCCCTCATCCGGCACTTGACCGAGGCCTCCCACACCGTACGGAGCGTCGGCACGGCCCTCGAGGCGCTGCGCGAGGTGGCCCATTTCCGCTTCGACTTGGTCATCCTGGATCTCGGACTGCCCGATCTGGACGGGTCAGAGGCGCTGAAGATGCTGCGCGGAATCACCGACGTACCCGTGATCATCGCGACCGCGCGGGACGACGAGGCGGGGATCGTCCGGCTGCTCAACGACGGTGCCGACGACTACCTCATCAAGCCCTTCTCGGTGGAGCACCTGTCCGCGCGGATGTCGGCTGTGCTGCGCCGCTCGCGCGCGGCCGGGGACGCCCCGCCCTCGGGCGTCATCCAGGTAGGCGGGCTCTCCATCGACCCGCTGCGCCGCCAGGCGGCGCTGGACGGGGCGGCACTCGACCTGACCCGCCGGGAGTTCGACCTGCTGGCGTTCCTGGCCGGGCGGCCCGGCGTCGTCGTACCGCGTAAGGAGCTGCTCGCCGAGGTCTGGCAGCAGAGTTACGGCGACGACCAGACCATCGACGTCCATCTGTCCTGGCTGCGGCGGAAGTTGGGCGAAACGGCGGCCCGGCCCCGCTATCTGCACACCCTCCGCGGCGTCGGCGTGAAGCTGGAGCCGCCGAACGGACACATGCCATGAGATGGGCGCTGGTCAAGGTCTCGCTGGCCGTCACCGCCATGGTCGTGATCGCCTTCGCGATACCCCTCGGGCTCGTCATCAAGGAGATGGCCAGGGACCGGGCCTTCTCCAACGCCGAGCGGCAGGCCGCCGCCATCGGCCCCACGCTCTCCATCACCGCCGACCGCGATCCGCTGGAGCGGGCGGTGATGTCCACCCAGGCCGGAGCGGCCGGGCGGATGGCCGTGCACATCCCGGCCTCCGGCGAGCCGGGCAGCCAGCCGGTGAACATCGGCACCCGCCGGGCCACCCAGAAGGACGTGGCGACCACGCAGCGGCTCGGCCGCGCCTCCATCACCGAGGTGACCGGCGGCTCCGCGCTGCTCCAGCCCACCGCGATCAGCACCGGACAGATCGCCGTGGTCGAGGTGTTCGTACCGGACGGCGAGGTCTCCAACGGCGTGGACACCGCCTGGCTGGTGCTCGCCGGCGTCGGCATCGCGCTGATCGTCGGCTCGGTCGCGGTCGCCGACCGGCTCGGCAGCCGCATGGTGCAGCCCGCCCAGCGCCTCGCGGGCGCGGCGCACGACCTGGGCGAGGGCAGGCTCGGGGCGCGCGTCCCCGAGGAGGGGCCGACCGAACTGCGCTCCGCCGCGGTCGCCTTCAACTCCATGGCCGACCAGGTGGTCCAGCTCCTCGCCAATGAGCGCGAGCTGGCCGCCGACCTCTCGCACCGGCTGCGTACGCCGCTGACCGTGCTGCGCCTCAACGCCGCCTCGCTCGGCGACGGACCGGCCGCCGACCAGACCAGGGCCGCGGTCGAGCAGCTGGAGCGCGAGGTCGACACGATCATCCGCACGGCGCGCGATGCCAAGCCGCAGACCGCGTCGCCCGGCCCCGGCGCGGGCTGCGACGCCTCCGAGGTCGTCCGGGAGCGGATGGACTTCTGGTCGGCGCTGGCGGAGGACGAGGGCCGCAAGGTGCGGGTCGCGGGCGTCGAGCGTCCCGTACGCATACCGGTCGCACGCCCCGAACTGGCAGCCGCGCTCGACGCGTTGCTCGGCAACGTCTTCCGGCACACCCCGGAGGGCACCGCCTTCTCGGTCGACGTCCACAACGGCGGGGACGCGGTCATCGTGCTGGTCTCGGACGCGGGCCCGGGCATCACCGACCCGGAGGCGGCCATGGCCCGCGGCAACAGCGGGGGCAGGGACGGCTCGACGGGGCTCGGCCTGGACATCGTGCGCCGGGTGGCGGAGTCGACGGGCGGGGACGTGCGGATAGGCAGCTCGGTGCTCGGCGGCACGGAGGTACGGATCTGGATCGGGCTCGACCCGCGCGAGGGGCTGCCGGGGGAGCGGAGGCGGGGTCACCGGGGGAGGGTCAGGCGCCGCAAGGGCGTCCGCCTGGTGAAGTGACCGGGCTCCGTCGGGTGGCCGGTTTGCCAGCTGTTTTGTCCTCAATCGCCGCACGGGCTTGATGGCGAGTGGTCTCGACCATTAATCCGTTCCGATGCCCTCCTTAAGGGCGTCCTAAGAAGCTCAACCCCCGCCCCGAACAGGCCATTTGTCCGTTTCCAGGGCGCTAGCGTGCTGCCACATCCCCACCCCCCGTAACGCAGAGGCAGGCACGCAATGGGCAGCAGTACGCACCGGCGCAGGGCGAGCGCGACGACCAAGGCGGTCGGCGCGGTCGTTGCCGCCGCCGTCATCGGCGGCGCCGCGTTCGCCCTCACGGGCACCGCGCAGGCCGCATCCGTAGGCGCCGCGTACACCAAGACGAGCTCCTGGACCGGCGGTTACACCGGCCAGTACGTCATCACCAATGCCACCGACAAGGCGCAGTCGGACTGGACGCTCGAGTTCGATCTGCCCGAGGGGACCACGATCGGCTCCCTGTGGAACGGCGAGCACACCGCGGAGGGGCAGCACATCACCGTGAAGCCCGCGAGCTGGAACAAGGAGCTCGCCCCCGGCAAGTCGGTGACCGTCGGCTTCGTCACCGCCGCGAGCGGCAAGGCCGCCGACCCGACCTCCTGTCTCATCAACAAGGTCAAGTGCTCCGTCGATGAGGGCGCGACGCCGCAGCCGAGCGGCCGCCCCACCGAGCAGCCCACACCCACCAACACCCCGAGCGCCACGCCCACCAAGCCGCCGAGCGCCACGCCCACGCAGCAGCCGACCCAGACGCCTACCCCCACCCCCACCGAGACGTCCGGTGCCGGCGCGGGCTTCGCGCCGTACATCGACACCTCGCTCTTCCCGGCGTACGACCTGCTGGACACCGTCACGAAGACCGGGGTCAAGGAGTTCAACCTCGCCTTCATCACCTCCGGCGGCAGCTGCGCCCCGCTCTGGGGCGGCGTCACCGACCTCGCCAGCGACAAGGTCGCGGCCCAGATAGGCGCGCTGCGCGCCAAGGGCGGCGACGTCCGGGTCTCCTTCGGCGGCGCGGCCGGCCACGAGCTGGCTCTGAACTGTTCCTCCGCCGACGACCTGGCGAAGGCGTACGGCAAGGTCATCGACGAGTACAAGCTCACCAAGGTCGACTTCGACATCGAGGGCGCGGCACTGCCGGACACCGCCGCCAACTCCCGCCGCTCGCAGGCGATCGCGCAGCTCCAGAAGTCCCACCCGGGCCTCGACGTCTCCTTCACGCTGCCCGTCATGCCCGAGGGGCTGACCCAGCCCGGCGTGGCTCTGATCGCCGACGCCAAGAAGAACGGCGTGAAGGTCGACGCGGTCAACATCATGGCGATGGACTACGGACCGGCCTACAGCGGTGACATGGGCGAGTACGCCATCCAGGCGGCGACCGCCACCCAGGGCCAGATCAAGGGCGTGCTCGGCCTGTCTGACGCCGCCGCCTGGAAGGCCGTCGCGGTCACCCCGATGATCGGAGTCAACGACGTCGTGACCGAGATCTTCAAGGTCGACGACGCCACGCAGCTGGTCGACTTCGCCAAGTCCAAGAACCTGGGCTGGTTGTCCATGTGGTCCTCGACCCGCGACAAGCAGTGCGCGGGCGGCGAGAAGCCGGCCGCGGACGCGACGTGCAGCTCGATCCTCCAGGAGCCGCTGGCCTTCACCAAGGCGTTCTCCGCCTACAAGTAGGTCTCACCAAGCCGCCACCCCCCGGTGGCGCGTCCCGGCCGGACTGCCCCCCACCCGGCCGGGACGCGCGTTTTTGCCTACCGGCCTTCCCTCTCGCCGTACCCGTCCACCCGCCACTCCCCGGCCGGCGGCCGGGCCGGCTCCGCGCCCGCCGGGGCGAGCGGCAGGGCCATGCCCGCCGTGACAGCCAGCAGCGCGGCCGCCGCGACATTCCTGCAGATGGTGCCCGATCCACTCCTGAGCTGCATGGTCAGTGCCTTCTCCGTACGCCGTCGATCTCGTACCACCACGATCGGCTCGACGCGTCTTCGGGAACATCCCGCTGTCCGGTCGGTCCGGGGTGGGGAAAACCCCCGCGGCCGTTGAGTGGTGCAAGCCGTCAGTGCGTACTGAAGGGCATGAACGACACGGTTGCTCCCATCACTCCCATCACTCCCATTACCGCCAAAACTCGCCGAGCGCCGTGCAAGGCCGCGTTCTTCGATGTGGGCGGCACGCTGGTGCGGCAGGCTCTGTGGAACCAGCCCGGCCTCGCCGCGTATCTGCGGCACGCGGTGGCGGGCGATCTGATGGTGCTGGTCTCCAGCTCCCCGCTGCCCGTGGTGGCCCCGCTGGCGGCGCGGCTCGGCGCGGACGAGGTGTTCACCTGCATGCGGGGCCAGGGCAAGGGGTACGCGGCCCGCACGCTGATGCGGGAGTACGGCTTCGACCCGGCGGACTGCCATGCCTACGCGGACGAGGCGGCCGACCTCGCCCTGCTGACCGAGGTCGGCAACCCGGTGGTCGTGGGCGATGACCCGGTGCTGCTGCGTCATGCCCGACGGGGTACGTGGCCGGTGCTCAGCGAGTGAGGTCGCCGGCCGGCTCGGGGAGCACTCCGGACCGGGCCAGCGCCGCGTACCAGTGCGCGCTCGACTTGGGCGTACGGGCCAGCGTCTCGTAGTCCACGTACACCGCGCCGAAGCGCTTGCCGTAGCCGTAGGACCACTCGAAGTTGTCCAGCAGGGACCACAGGAAGTACCCGCGCACATCCGCGCCGTCGGCGATCGCACGGTGAACGGCGGAGAGATGGCCGTGCAGATAGCGGATGCGGTCCGGGTCGTGGACCGAACCGTCCGCCGCGGGCTTGTCGGCGTACGCCGCCCCGTTCTCGGTGATCACCAGCGGCAGGCCGGGGGCCTCGCGGGTGTAGTGCAGCAGCAGGTCGTAAAGACCGGTCGGGTCGATGGACCAGCCCATCTCCGTGCGCTCGCCCGGCGGCTGGTGGAAGGAGACCGAGTCCGCGCCCGGCCAGGGGGTGTGCTCGCTCGCCCCGTGGCCGTCGCTGCGCTCGGGGCGATTGTCAGTGGCAGCCGATACAACTGCAGGTGCGTAGTAATTCAGTCCGAGCGAGTCCAGGGGGTGCTTGATGACGGCCAGATCGTCGCCGTGGACGAACGACCAGTCGGTCAGGGCCGCGGTGTCCGCGAAGAGGTCCTGTGGATATGTGCCCTTGAGCATCGGGTCCGCGAAGACGCGGTTCGCGAGCGCGTCGATACGGCGGCGCGCGTCCATGTCCGCCGGGCTCTGGCTGCTCGCTCTGACCACGCTCGGGTTGAGGCTGACGGAGAGCTGGGCGCCCGCGGGGAGGGCGGAGCGCAGCGCCTGGGCGGCCAGGCCGTGGCCGAGGTTGAGATGGTGGGCGGCGCGCAGCGCGGCGACCGGGTCGGTGCGGCCGGGCGCGTGGACTCCCGAGCCGTACCCGAGAAAGGCGCTGCACCAGGGCTCGTTGAGGGTGGTCCACATATCCACGCGGTCGCCGAGCGCGTCCGCGACGATACGGGCGTAGTCGGCGAAGCGGTGCGCGGTGTCCCGCTCGGGCCAGCCGCCGGCCGTCTCCAGCTCCTGGGGAAGATCCCAGTGGTAGAGGGTGAGCACCGGACGGATGCCGTGGTCGAGCAGATCGTCGACGAGGCCGCGGTAGAAGTCGAGGCCGCGCCGGACGGCGGGGCCGCGACCGGTGGGCTGCACCCGGGACCAGGAGACGGAGAAGCGGTACGCGTTGACGCCGAGGCCCGCCATCAGCGCGACGTCCTCACCGCGGCGGTGGAAGTGGTCGACCGCCCGGTCCCCGGTGTCACCGCCTTCCACCTTGCCGGGCGTATGGCTGAAGGTGTCCCAGATCGACGGCGTGCGGCCGCCCTCCCGAACCGCGCCCTCGATCTGGTACGCGGCGGTCGCGGTGCCCCACAGGAAGGCCGGCGGAAAGGTCATGGACATCGGTGAGCTCCCAACATGTGCGTAGGAACGTCTGCGTAGGAACGTCTGCGTGGGTACGTATGTACAGGAACATCCGCGTAGGTACGGGAATGAGAGGAGGCGTCAGCCCTTGACCGCGCCCTGCATGATGCCGCCGACGATGTGCTTGCCGAAGACGACGAAGGCGATCAGCAGCGGCAGGGTGCCGAGCAGCGCGCCCGCCATGATCACCGACTGGTCGGGGATATAGCCGCGGCCCAGCCCTGTCAGCGCCACCTGCACGGTGGGGTTGCCATTCTGGGTCAGCGCGATGATCGGCCAGAAGAAGTCGTTCCAGGCCATGACGAAGGTCAGCATCCCCAGCACCGCCATCGCGGGCCGTGCCGCGGGGAACACGACGTGCCACACCACACGCCAGCTGCTCGCGCCGTCCACCCGTGCCGCCTCTATCAGCTCGGTGGGCAGCGCCTCGATCAGGTACTGCCGCATGAAGAACACCCCGAAGGCGCTGACCAGGGTGGGCAGGATGACGGACTGCAGCTGGTCGGTCCAGGACAGCTCGGCGATCAGCATGTACAGCGGTACGACGCTGAGCTGCGGCGGGACCATCATCGTGCCGATCACGAGCAGGAGCAGGAGGTTCTTGAAGCGGAAGCGGAGTTTGGCGAAGGCGAAGCCGGCGAGGGTCGAGAAGAGCACCGTCCCGGTCGCGATCGACCCGGCCACGATCGTGGTGTTGAGCAGGGCGGTGCCCATGTTGGCGTCGGTCCAGGCGATCTCGAGATTCTTGAAGAGATTGCTGCCGAACCAGAAGGGCGGAGGAGTCTGCGCGAGCCGGGAGCTGTTGCGGGAGGCGGCAACCGCCGTCCACACCAGCGGAAACAGCGAACCGGCCGTGAAGACGATCAGTACGGCATAGGTGATCCGGCCGCCGTGCAGCTGACGTCCGGCACGTTTGGCGCTCAACATGTCATCCCCTATGGGCTCTTGCTCAGCCGGCGGGCGAGCAGCCAGTTCACCGCGCCGATCACCAGCAGGATCAGGAACATCGACCAGGCGATCGCCGAGGCCCGGCCGAGGTGGAGATTCACCCAGCCCTGCTCGTACAGATAGAGCCCGAGCGTCTGGAACTGATGGTCGGCGCCGCCGGTCGCGCCCGCGCCGCCGTTGAACAGCAGTGGCTCGCCGAACAGCTGGGTCGCGCCGATCGTCGAGACCACACACGTGAACAGGATCGTGGGCCGCAGCGAGGGGATGGTGACATGGATGAACTGCTGCAGGCGCGAGGCCCCGTCGAGCGCGGCCGACTCGTACAGATCGTTCGGTACGGCCTGCATCGCGGCCAGATAGATCAGCGCGTTGTATCCCGTCCACCGCCAGATCACGATCGTGGAGACGGCAAGCTGCGAGGTCCATTCGCCGTTCTGCCAGTCGATGTTGTCGATGCCGGCCAGTCCGAGGGCCCAGTTGATCATTCCGTAGTCGCGCCCGAAGAGGAGGACGAAGACGAGGGTCGCGGCGGCCACCGAGGTGGCGTACGGAGTCAGCGCGGCCACCCGGAAGAACATCGAGCCGCGCAGCCGGTAGTTCAGCAGATGCGCGATGCCCAGTGCGATGAGCAGCTGCGGCACCGTGGAGATCAGCCCGATGGTGACGGTGTTCTTCAGAGCGTTCCAGAAGAACTCGTCCTCGAGCAGGCGGGAGAAGTTGCGCAGCCCGACCCATTCCATGTCGGTGGGTGCGGTCAGCTCCACCCGGTGCAGCGAGGCCCAGCCTGTGTAGAGCAGCGGAAAGAGCCCGAAGGCCAGGAAGAACAGGAAGAACGGCGCCACGAAGGCGTACGGACTCCACTTGACGTCCAGCCGGTAGCGGCGGCTGCGCCGAGCCCGGCGGCGCTCATCGGCCGCGCCGTCGGACAGGTCGCGCGGGGCCGCGCCCTCCTCCCCCTGGGAGGGCGCGGCTGCCGGTGCGTCACTTGCCATACCGGTCACTGGTCCAGCGCGTTGTCGATCGCCTTCACGGCCGCGTCCCACCCCTGCTGGGAGGACCGGCCCTTCTGGTCGACCTGGAGCATGCCGATGTCCGCCAGGTTCTGCGCGATGATCAGGTCCTTCGGCCCGATGATCTGGACCGGCACTCCCTCGGCGGCCTTCGAGAAGATCTGCCCGATGGGCGCGCCGGCGAAGTAGTCGTGCTTGGCGCCGGAGACTTCGGGCAGCGAGTACGCGGCCTTGGCGCTCGGGAAGCTGCCGCGCTCGGCGAAGAGCTTCGCCTGCTGCTCGGGCGCGGTCAGCCAGGCCGCGAGCTTCGCCGCCTCGTCCTTGTTCTTGCCCGCCTCTGGGACGGTCAGGAAGGAGCCGCCCCAGTTGCTGGGCCTGGGCGCCGCGGCCACGTCCCACTTGTCCTTGCCCGCGGCCCCGCCCTTGTCCTGGATGTAGCCGAGCATCCAGGCCGGGCACGAGACGGTGGCGAACGTGCCGTTCGCGAAGCCCTGGTCCCAGGCCGGTGTGAACTGCTGCAACTTGCCGGTCAGACCCTGCGTCGCGAACCGGGCCGCGATGTCCCACGCTTCCTTCACGGCCGGGTTGGTCTTGTAGACGATCTTGCCGTCCGGGTCGTAGAAGCGGTTCTCGTTGCTGCCGGTTATCGCCGCCATCACTCCGGACGCGGAGTCCACGAAAGCGGTGCCCTTCGGTGCCTTCGCCTTGAACTGCCCGCCCGCATCGAGGTACTTGTTCCAGTCGCCCGCCCACAGCTTGCCGACCGCCTCCCGGTCGGTGGGCAGCCCGGCCTTGGCGAAGAGGTCCTTGCGGTAGCAGATGCCCTGCGGACCGATGTCGGTGCCGAGTGCGATCGTCCTGCCGTCCTTGGTGGTGGCCTGCGCCCACTTCCAGGGCAGGAACGCGTCCTTCTGGACCCCCTCGGTCTTGCTGAGATCGACCAGCTTGCCCGCCTGCGTCGCGGTTATCTCGGCGATGTTGTTGACCTCGACGGCCTGGATGTCGGCGAGACCGCTGCCGCTGCCCAGATGCGTCAGCAACTGCGGGTAGTAGTTCTCGTTCCGCTCGATCGAGGTCTGCTTGATCTCGATGTTCTTGTTGAGCTTCATGTACTCGTCGTAGAGGCCGGCCTCCTTGAGGCCGAAGGCGCCGAAGACCCCTACCGTGAGCGTGGTCCTGCCCTGGCCCCCACCGCCGCCGTTCGACGCACTGCCGGTGGGTTCGTCGCTGTCCTCGGCACAGCCGGCCAGCAGCCCGGCGCCGAGCGCGGCGACGACCGCGAGGATTACTGCCCTGCGCATTGCGTCCTCCTTGTGCCCTGACGTGCCGACCCCCCGGCCAACTGGTGTGCAGCGCAGTGCCGTTGAAGCTCTTCGGCTCGGGCGGGGAACGTGCGGGTTGTGTATGAGTCAGGTACGGTGGGAGCGCTCCCATGTGTGATGTGTTGAAGGGTCGCCGCTCCCTGAGGGGGTGTCAAGGCACCCGGCACGTTATGTTCTCGGACGGGAAGCCTGGGGAGGCGGACATGGTGTCTCGGACAATCCGTACGCGAGGCGGAGGGCGGGGCACGGGCAGACCCACCCTCGAAGAGGTCGCCGCGCGCGCCGGTGTCGGACGCGGCACGGTCTCCCGCGTGATCAACGGTTCGCCGCGGGTCAGCGATCGCACCCGCGCCGTCGTCGAGGCCGCCGTCGCCGAACTCGGATACGTACCCAACCGCGCGGCCCGCGCGCTGGCCGCCAACCGCACCGACGCGATCGCCCTCGTCGTCCCGGAGCCCGAGGACCGGTTCTTCGCGGAGCCGTACTTCTCCGACATGGTGCGCGGTGTCGGCGCGGCCCTGGCCGACACCGAGATGCAGCTGCTGCTGACCCTGGCGGGCAGCGACCGCGAGCGCCGCCGGCTCGCGCAGTATCTGGCGGCCCACCGCGTCGACGGCGTCCTGCTGGTCTCCGTGCACGCCGACGACCCCATCCCCGACATGCTGGAGGCCCTCTCGATACCGGCCGTGATCAGCGGCCGCAGGTCCGCCGCGGAGACGCTCGCCGCGGTCGACTCCGACAACTTCGAGGGCGCCCGCAGCGCAGTCGCGCATCTCGCGGCCCGGGGCCGCCGCGTGATAGCGACGATCACCGGACGCCTGGACGTGTACGGCGCGCAGTGCCGCCTGGACGGCTACCGCGCCGCTCTCGCGTCGGCGGGCCTGCGACCCGACGCCCGGCTGATCGCCCCCGCCGACTTCACAGAGGAGGGCGGCCGCCGCGCGATGCGGGAGCTGCTCGAGCGCTGCCCGGAGCTGGACGCGGTCTTCTCCGCCTCCGACGTGATGGCGGCGGGGGCCCGCCAAGTGCTGCGCGAGGCGGGCCGGCGGATCCCGGACGATGTGGCGCTGGTCGGCTTCGACGACTCGGCGGTGGCCCGCCACATGGACCCGGCACTGACCAGCGTGCGCCAGCCGATCGAGGAGATGGGCCGCACGATGGCCGAGGTGCTGCTTCAGGAAATAGAGGGGCGCACGGGCGAGCGGCCGCAGATCGTGCTCCCGACGGAGCTGGTCGTACGCGAGTCGTCGTAGCAGCCCTTGATCATTCAGGGTGAGTAACGGGACTCGAACTCCGTCCCGGAACTCCATCCCGAACTCCATCCCGTTCTTCAACTCCCTTGCCCACGCCCGTACGGCCCTCGCCCACTCCAACCTCGGCGACCGGCAAGCCGCCGTGCGGTCCCTCGGGCACGCCCAGGAGGCATTGGCGAAGGCGTCGTTGGACGAGCCCCCGCCGAGCTGGGTGGCCTTCTACGGGCCTGCGGAACTGACCGCCGTCAATGCCATCGGCTGTTCAGTGCTCGGCATGGCCACTCGCCCACTTGTATCGAGTTGTTGACACAAGAACCCACCCCGGTGCATCTTGTACTAGCCACTCGATACAAACAGGGCTTGCGGCAAGCAGCGTCCGCTACCGCCGGGCGCAAGCCGTGCAGCCGTAACCACTCACTGGGGTCCCCATATGCTCGACACCGACAGGCCCGAATCCGCCCGGCCCGAATCCCGCCTGCGTGCCCGCGCCGACCGCTACGCCCGCTGGGCCGGTCTGGCCGTGGGCGTCGTGGCCGCACCGCTGTGGGCCACCGTAGACATCACCAACTACCCCCTCTACGACATCGGCGTGCCCTGGGTGAGCTTCGCCACCGCTTTCGGCCTGTGCGCGGTGGGCGGCGTCCTGCTCGGCGACGCCCTCACCCCCCGCCCTCGGGAGGCGATGCGCACCGCCAGCCTCACCCCGCGCCGGGTCCGGGACCACGTGCCGCCCCGTATCACCCTTCTCCTTCTCCTCCAGGCCGTAGTCCTCGTCGTGCTGGTGGGCATCGGGGATGCGACGGCCACCCAAGGCGCCATGGACCGGGCGATCGGGGTTACGACTTACGGCTGTGACGGGACCGAACCACCTGTCATCCTCTGGCCCGGCATCTTCCACAGCCGCCAGATCCTCGGCTCTCTCGTCATCGGCACAGTCGCCTGCGCCTGGGCCCTGCGCCGTGTCGCCCGCCGTGGGGGCGACGATCAGCAGCGCCGCGACCGCTCGTGGGCGATCATCGCAGCCTGGGGGGTGCTGGTCTCGACCCAGCTGTTGCTCGTCGTTTTGATGATCGCCACCTGGCTGACGGACAAGAACTGCGCCGACATGATGGGCTCCGTCACCTCCTCGGCGATCTACCCCCTGGGCCTGCTGTCCCTGTTCACCCTGGCATGGTCCCTGTTCACCGTTGTGGCGCCCGGGGCGGCCCGACGATGAACGCACTCGCCGTCCGCGTCGACACCACCAGCCCGGTACCGCCGTACGAGCAGATCCGCGCCCAGCTCGCCGCGCTGATCGCCACAGGCCGGCTGACCGAGGACGAACGCCTGCCGACCGTGCGTCAGCTCGCCACCGACCTGGGCCTGGCGCCGGGCACCGTGGCCCGCGCATACCGCGAGCTGGAGACCGCCAAGCTGATCCGCACCCGCCGTGGGGCAGGCACCCGGGTCGCCGCGCTCCCGCCCGCACCGAAGCACCCGGATCCAGCCCAACTCGCCACGCTGGCCGGGGACTTCACCGCAGCCGCCCGCGCTCTGGGCGCCGACGCCGAAGCCATCCTGACCGCCGTCCGCAAGGCCCTGGACTGACGATGACCGGCCCCGCCGTCCGCAACGTAAGGAACCCGACACGTGAACCTGCGCAAGCACCGGGACGAGGTGCTGGAATTCGAGGAGTACGTACGCACACGGCAGGACGCGCTGCTGCGCAGCGCCCGGCGCCTGGTCCCCGACCCGCTCGACGCGCAGGATCTGCTGCAGACCGCGCTCGTACGCACGTACCGCCGCTGGGACGCCATCACGGACAAGCGCCTGACGGACGCCTACCTGCGCCGAGTGATGATCAACACGCGAACCGAGTGGTGGCGTACCCGCAAGCTGGAGGAGGTCCCCACGGAGCAGCTCCCGGACGCATCCGTCGAGGACTTCACCGGACAGCACGCCGACCGCGCCCTGCTGATGGACGCCCTCAAAGTGCTCGCCCCGAGGCAGCGCAGTGTCGTCCTGTTGCGCCACTGGGAGCAGATATCCACGCAAGAGACGGCTGCCGCCCTCGGCATGTCGATCGCCACTGTCAAGAGCACGCTGCACCGGGCACTCGCCCGCCTCCGCCACGAACTGGAGCGCCGCGACCTCGATTCCAGCTCGGTATCAGCCGCAGGTGGCGGGTACGCAGCCGCGGACCGTCACGAATGACGATCACCGCCTCCCAGCGGCCCACCCGGATCCACGGTGCTGGCCCGCACAGCCAGGTACGCGCCTAAGCATCGCGCCCGGGATTCGCAGATCTGCTCGGGCCACACGAGCCACCGCACACCCGACTAGGGCGCGTTCCTGGATCTGATCACGTGGTTGAGCGGAGGCTGCGGAGCCAGATATCCGCATGGTGCCACACGTGGGCCGATGTTCCACCCGGGGCAAATGCCGGGTGCTGGATGCTGCCGCGCCTCTGGCAGGCTGGGCACGTGACGTCAGGGAATGCCGAGGAGTTCACTGCCCACCGCCCCAGGATGTTCGGCTTGGCCTACCGGTTGCTGGGCTCCGCCGAGGAGGCGGAGGACGCGGTGCAGGACGCGTATCTGCGCTGGAACGGCGCCGACCGTGCGGCGATCGAGCACCCGGGGGCCTGGCTCGCCAGGGTCGTCACCAACCTCTGCCTCAACCGGCTCACCTCGGCCCGTGTGCAGCGCGAGGAGTACGTGGGGCCGTGGCTGCCGGAACCGGTGTTCACGCAGGACGGTGCGCTCGGCCCCATGGGGTCCGCCGAGCAGCGCGACGCCGTGTCGACGGCGCTGCTGGTGCTGCTGGAGCGGCTCACGCCGACGGAGCGTGCGGTCTACGTTCTGCGCGAGGCGTTCGGCTACCGCCATCGGGACATCGCCGAGGTGCTCAACCTGAGCGAGGCCAACTGCCGCCAGCTGTACCGCAGGGCGGTCCAGCGGATGGCGACGCCCGAGGCCCGGTTCACACCGGCAGCCGAGCGACAGCACGAACTCGTCGAGTCCTTCGTCATGGCAGCACGCGAGGGCGATCTGGCAGGGCTGGAGAAGCTGCTCGCCAAGGACGTTACCTGGTGGAGCGACGGCGGCGGCAAGGTCACCGCGGCCCGGCGGCCCCTCGTCGGCCGGGAGACGGTTATGCGCTTCCTGGTGGGCAGCGCGCAGCGGTACTCCGGCGGCTGGGGCATCAGGGTCGCCGAGGTCAACGGGGCGCCGGCGCTGGTGGCGCACGCGGCGGAGCAGCTCATCGCCGTCGCCTCCTTCGACCTGCGGGACGGCGTCATCGCCCAGGTGCAGGTCGTCATGAACCCGGACAAACTCGCGTTCGCGGGCCGACAGTTCTCCGCAATGGCCCCCGGGGCGTGACCCACGGGTGAGTGCTGTCACGAGGCGGCTGTCACATCTTTGGGTGCTCGTCGGTTCTCAGCGGATGACGGGCGCTCCACCGGGGAGCGCACGCCCACCGAAGGGATGAGAACTGCGATGACCATGATCCTGGTGACCGGCGGCACCGGAACGCTCGGCCGGCTCGTCACCGAGCGGCTGCGCACGGACGGGCACGAGGTGCGCGTACTGAGTCGGCACTCGCGGCCGTACGCCGTGGACCTGCGCGAGGGCACGGGGCTGGCCGCAGCCGTCGCGGGCGTGGACACGGTCGTGCACTGCGCGACCAACCCGCGCGGCGGCGACGAGCAGGCGGCACGCCATCTGATCGAGGCGGCCCGCCAGGCCGGGGTGCGGCATCTGGCATACATCTCGATCGTCGGCGTCGACCAGGTGCCGCTCGGCTACTACCGGACCAAGCTCGCCGTCGAGAGGCTGCTCGAGGAATCAGGGCTCGGCTGGACCGTGCTGCGCACGACACAGTTCCACGACCTGGTGCTGCAGCTCCTGCAGGGCGCGGCAAATCTGCCGGTCATGCTGCTCCCGGCGGGGGTCGCCGACCAGCCGATCGAGGTGGCGGAGGTCGCCGCCCGGCTGGCCGAGCTCGCAACCGGGGCGCCCGCGGGGCGGGTGCCGGACATGGGCGGCCCCGGGGTCCGTACGTTTCCGGAGCTGGCCCGGGCCTATCTGCGCGCGAGCGGACGGCGCCGTTCCCCGCTGAACGTGCGCCTGGCCGGCCAGGCCTACCACGGGTTCCGGGCGGGCGGGCATCTGACGCCGGAGCGGGCCGTGGGCAAGGTCACGTTCGAGCAGTTCCTGGCGGGGCGTTTTCCTGCGGGCTGACGCCTGGGTGAGGGCGCGTACCGGGCGGCGTGGGTGGGAGCGTGCCCCCACGAACTGGGGCCCAATGTGAGATCCGGCTTCGGGCCGCTGGACGGTCTGGTGGAACGCCAGCGTGGTGCGTGCGGAACTTACTGACGAAGAATGGGAGTTGATCGAGCCGTTCCTGCCAATAGGCAGGTTCGGCCCGTACCTCGAGCGGTTGCGGCAGCAGTTCGAGGGGATCGTCTGGCGGTTCCGCACCGGCAGCCCGTGGCGGGACATGCTGACCGAGCACGGCGCCTGGCAGACCGTCGACCACCGGTTCCTGCAGTGGCGTGACGCGTGCGTCTTCGAGCAGCTGATGGACGGGATGATCACCGAGGCGGCGAGGCGGGTGCAGAAGAAAGGCCGCCGCGGTGGGCGGCCCGTCTCCCACGACGCGCAGCTCTACCGCGACCGCAACAGCGTGGAACGCTGTATCAACAAGATCATGGCATGGCGCGGCCTCGCTGGGCCCTTTCCTTGATCCCGGTGGCCACCGGTGTGGCCACGGGGAGAGACGAAAGAGGCAGCTGCCCTGCTTTCGCAGGGCAGCTGCCTATTCTTCAGAGGGTGAGTAACGGGACTCGAACCCGCGACATCCTGGACCACAACCAGGTGCTCTACCAGCTGAGCTATACCCACCACGACCGGTCTCTTCTTCCCGACCGGCCGAGAAAAAGTGTACAGGGTCGGGGAGGGTGCTCGCGCCCGGGTTTAAGCCCCCTTCCCGTGGTGGCTACTGCGCAGGCAGGACGTGCTTCGCCGCGATCGCCTTCGCGGTCTCCGAGTCGGGTCCGGGCTGCGGCACGAAGACCGCCTCGCGGTAGTAGCGCAGCTCAGCGATGGATTCACGGATGTCTGCCAGCGCCCGGTGGTTGCCGTTCTTCTCCGGACTGTTGAAGTACGCCCTCGGGTACCAGCGGCGGGCCAGTTCCTTGACCGAGGAGACATCGACGATCCGGTAGTGGAGATAGTCCTCCAGCGTCGGCATGTCGCGCAGCAGGAAGCCGCGGTCGGTGCCGACCGAGTTTCCGCACAGCGGGGCCCTGCCGGGTTCCTTCACGTGCTGGCGTACGTACGCCAGGACCTGCTCCTCGGCGGCGGCGAGCGTGGTGCCGCCCGCCAGTTCGTCGAGGAGGCCCGAGGCGGTGTGCATCTGCCGCACCACCTCGGGCATCGTCTCCAGCGCCGCGTCCGGCGGGCGGATCACGATGTCCACCCCTTCGCCGAGCACGTTCAGTTCCGAGTCGGTGACCAGTGCGGCCACCTCGATGAGTGCGTCGTCCGTCAACGAGAGCCCGGTCATCTCGCAGTCGATCCACACCATGCGATCGTTCATGCGTCCTACCTTAGGCCGACCGGCGGTCGGAGGACGCCGGTCGGCCTAAGGTGCACTCCGCTGGCCGGGCACGCTTGGACGGCCGTGACCTGTCGCGTACGCGTCAGAAGGAGGCTTTCCCAGCTCCGGCGGAGCGGCCGAGGTGGCCGCGGGTCCCGAAGCTCCCGCCGCCGCGGCGGCTCGTCTGGCCTGGGCGGTGGCCTGTGCCGGGACGACCGCCTCCACCACCGCCGACGGGGCGGAGTCGTTCTGCGGTCGGCGGACCCGGTAGGCGGCCCGGTACGCAGCCGGGGACGAGCCGAGCTGACGCCGGAAATGCCCACGAAGCGCCACCGGCGAGCGGAAGCCGCAGCGGCCCGCGACCTCGTCGACCGAGTAGTCGGAGGTCTCGAGCAGCCGCTGTGCCTGCAGCACCCGCTGGGTGATCAGCCACTGCAGCGGCGCGCTGCCGGTCAGCGAACGGAATCGCCGGTCGAAGGTGCGCCGGCTCATGTACGCCCGGGCCGCCAGGGTCTCCACGTCGAACTGTTCATGGAGATGCTCCAGCGCCCACGAGACGACCTCGGCCAGCGGGTCCGACCCGATTTCCTCTGGTAAAGACCTGTCCAGATAGCGCTCCTGCCCGCCACTGCGGCGCGGCGGCACGACCAGCCTTCTGGCCAGTGCCCCGGCGGCCTCGGTGCCGTGGTCGGTGCGCACGATGTGGAGGCAGAGGTCGATTCCGGCCGCCGTCCCCGCGGAGGTGAGCACATCGCCGTCGTCGACGAACAGCTCGCGCGGATCGACATGGACGGACGGATACCGCTTGGCCAGCGTCGGCGCGTACATCCAGTGGGTGGTGGCCGGGCGGCCGTCCAGCAGACCGGCCGCGGCCAGCACGAACGCACCGGTGCACAGTCCGACGATCCGGGCCCCCTCCTCATGCGCCCGGCGCAGTGCGTCGAGCGCCTCTGGCGGTGGCGGCGAGGTGATCGACCGCCAGGCCGGTACGACGACGGTGCCCGCTCTGCCGATGGCCTCCAGGCCGTACGGCGCGGTCAGTTCGAGCCCGCCGGTGGTCCGCAGCGGGCCTTCCTCGCCACCGCAGACCAGCAGTCGGTAGCGGGGTACTCCGGCGTCCTGACGGTCAATTCCGAACACCGAGAGCGGGATGGAACTTTCAAAAATGGGGCCGCCGCTGAACAGCAGCACCGCGACGACCTCCCGGCGCCGGCGCCCGGAGAGCTTCCGTGCTGCCTCCGGTGCGGCGGAGTCCTGACTCATGACGCTAAGCCCCCCTCGGTGTTCGCGTCTCCCCGTTCGTTTCGGGCCTTTCGCTCCTGCACGTTTCCCCTCGGTTTCGCACGAGTCCCGAGCCTTCGATACTCATGATCGAATCTACTGTGTCCCGTGGCGCCGACGTGACAAGTTCGGCATGCCCCGCTATGTCGACAAGGCAACTTGGCGCGAAGCATTCGATCACGAAGCGTTCCACTCGCGGGCTCTGCATGGAAGTGCGCCTCACGCGCATGGCCCGTCCGCGTAGGGTGCGAGCGCCACGACTGGTCCTTTCTTCCCTGGTGGCAAGGGGGTTGGCAGGCCATTTCGCCAAGGGGAGGCCGGTGGCGTGAAGTTGGCTGAAAACATACGGTTGTGGGTGTGTGAACGCGTCAGTCACCGGGCGCATTTCCCGCGCCGCGCCGACCGCCCCGGTGCGCCCCTGGGGCGGTCCGCGTGCGCCGGCCCCGGGGGTGCGCCGACTCGGTGACCGGGGTGCGCGGCGCGCCGCGTTCGGACTTGCGCAGCAACACCCGGCAGGCGGCCGTCACGGCGGCGAGGCCGAGGGCGGCGGCGGCCGCCCCGCCGACGGACGTCCCGTACACGACCAGCACGACAGGGACGACCACACAGCTGAACGCCGCCCAGCGCACCACGTCGCTCGCCGAGTCGGACGAGGGGCGCGGGGCGGCCTCGACGCGCTGTCCGCGCTGCGGGGCCGGGGAGGGGTCGGGGGCCGGGGCGGACGGGCGTGCGGGCACAAAAGCTCCCTGGAGGCGGCGGGGTGACCGAAGTGCAACGAGGAGCGGAGCCTTCCGGTCACTGGCGCGGACGTCAACAGGCGGATCAGTGACGGATCGGTGGACAGATTCGGTGGACAGATTCGGTGGACAGATTCCGTGGGTGGCCGACGGGCGGTCGACGGCGGTCGACGGGCGGTCGACGGGCGGTCGACGGGCGGTCGGCTGGCGGCCCGGTGGACGGCCCGGGCAGACCGCTGTAGACGCCAAGCGGCATTGCCATCCGGGACAGGCTCGGGCATGCTCCCTGGAACGCCGCGTAGGGGCAGCAGCACTGGGCAGGAGAGGAGTGTCGCCGTACCCTTGGGGTATGGGCCAGGGAAGATGATTCCCGGACACAGCTCCGCCGCGATGCCAACCGACGCACCCTCCCTGAGACGATCCCTCACAAGAGGACCTTCTTCGCCGAGACACCGATGGCCGGTCACGAAACTCCTGAACCCGCGGACCGCAAGCAGGTAGCCGACCCCCTGTCGGACCTGCAAGCGGCGGAAGAAACACGTCACTCCTGCGATCCGGCGTTCCGGCACGGAGTCGTCGTCGGCTTCGACGGCTCGACCTCCAGTGAGCGGGCGCTCGCGTACGCCATCGGCATGGCCAGACGGTCCGGTTCCGGCCTGATCATCGTCCACGTCGCCAACCGGCTGCCGACCACCGTCTGGGCGGGCTGCGAGCCCCCCGTCTTCGTGGACGTCCCCGATCACCGCACCGAGGTGCTCGGCCTGGAGCTGGCCTGCGCCGACTACCTCACCGAGGTGCCCTGGATCCTGGTCGAGCGCGGCGGCGACATCTGCCACGAGCTGGAGGAGGTCGGCCGGGAGTATTCGGCCGACGCGATCGTGGTCGGCTCGACACACGGCATCGTCGGGCGCATCTTCGGCTCGGTGGCCGGGCGGCTCGCGCGGCGCGCGCAGCGCCCCGTCGTCGTGATCCCGTAGCGCCCACCCCGTAACGCGCGGTCGTCCGCTCGTCACTGATCGTAATCCGCCGTACGCCTTGGCGTGTCCATTCCGTAATCCCGGCGTCAGCCCAGGTGAGGCGGCGTCAACTCCCTTCCGCTCGCTGGAAATCTACCCGTCCGTACAGGTGGATTGTGCGCTTGTGAAGGGTACATAGCGGTCGCTGGGAAGCAGCACAACTGCACAGACACGAAGGGAGCCCGCCGTGGACAACGAAGTCTCTGCGGGAAGCGCTACTCCATCGACACAGACTCTCGGCCATCTCGCCCTCGGACTGACCCTGCTGGCGTTCGGCGTTGGCAATACAGGCGTGATCGACAACGTAGCGGCGGCAGACGCGGCCGGTCTTGCGACCTGGGTCGGCGGCGTCGCACTGTTCATCGTCGGGCTGCTCGAATTCCGCGCGGGCAACGCCGGTACGGGCACGGCGTTCTCGGGCCTCGGCGCCTTCTGGTTCACCTGGGGGACCGGCGTCGGCGGCGAAGTCACCGGAGAGGCGGCGGGCCTCTTCCTGCTGCTCTGGGCGCTGCTCGCGCTGACCCTGACGGCCGCGTCCGCAGGCAGCGGACTGTTCGGACAGGGCGTGTACGGGCTGCTGTTCGCCTCGCTACTGCTGCTCGGCATAGCGTCGTTCGCCGAGAACGACGCTCTCGCCAAGGCGGGCGGCTGGGTCGGCGCGGTCGCGGGTCTCGCCGCCTGGTACGGCGCGACGGCCGCACTCGCCAAGTGGCCGACCTTCTCCGGACGTGCTGCCGGCCGTGGAGTGACGGCCACCGGCTGAGGCAGCCACAAGCCGGCGCGCTGGACAGCGCCGGCTGACGAAAAGGGCGGTCCCCCCGCGCGTAAGGGTGGCAACGCGCGGGGGGACCGCCCCTGTCTGTACGAGCTGTTGGGGCCTGGACTACTCGACCGTGACGGACTTCGCCAGGTTGCGCGGCTTGTCGATGTCCCGGCCCATGGCCAGCGCGGTGTGGTACGCGAAGAGCTGGAGCGGGATGCCCATCAGGATCGGGTCCAGCTCGTTCTCGTTCTTCGGCACGACGATCGTGTGGTCGGCCTTCTCCTGCTCGCGGTGCGCGACCGCGAGGATCTTGCCGCTGCGCGCCTTGATCTCCTCCAGGGCCGCGCGGTTCTTCTCCAGCAGCTCGTCGTCCGGGACGATCGCGACCGTCGGCAGCGCCGGCTCGATCAGGGCCAGCGGGCCGTGCTTGAGCTCGGACGCCGGGTAGGCCTCGGCGTGGATGTAGGAGATCTCCTTGAGCTTCAGCGAGGCCTCGAGCGCCACCGGGTAGCCGCGCACCCGGCCGATGAACATCATCGACTTGGCGCCCGCGTACTCCTCGGCCAGCTTCTTGATCTCGGCCTCGTTCTCGAGGATCTCGGTGATCTGCTCGGGCAGCTTGCGCAGGCCCTCGATGATCCGCTTGCCCTCGGAGACCGACAGGTCGCGGATCCGGCCCAGGTGCAGCGCGAGCAGCGCGAAGGCGACCACCGTGTTGGTGAAGCACTTGGTGGAGACGACGCAGACCTCGGGGCCGGCGTGCACGTACGTGCCGCCGTCGGCCTCGCGGGCGATCGCCGAGCCGACCACGTTCACCACGCCCAGGACGCGCGCGCCCTTGCGCTTGAGCTCCTGGACCGCGGCGAGTACGTCGTACGTCTCACCCGACTGGGAGACAGCGATGTAGAGGGTGTCGGGGTCCACGACCGGGTTGCGGTAGCGGAACTCCGAGGCCGGCTCGGCGTCCGCGGGGATGCGGGCCAGCGACTCGATGAGACCGGCGCCGATCATGCCCGCGTGGTACGAGGTGCCGCAGCCGAGGATCTTCACCCGGCGGATGCCGCGCGCCTCGCGGGCGTCCAGGTTCAGGCCGCCCAGGTGCACGGTGGAGAACCGGTCGTCGATACGGCCGCGCAGCACGCGGTCCACGGCGTCGGCCTGCTCGGAGATCTCCTTGTGCATGTACGTGTCGTGGCCGCCCATGTCGTACGACTCGGCCTCCCACTCCACGGTGGTCGGCGTAGCCGTCGTACGGGAACCCTCGGTGGTGTACGTACGGAAGTCGTCGGACTTGAGGGTGGCCATCTCGCCGTCGTCGAGGGTGACGATCTGCCGGGTGTGGGCGACCAGCGCGGCGACGTCGGAGGCGACGAACATCTCCTTCTCGCCGATGCCGAGGACGACCGGGGAGCCGTTGCGGGCGACGACGATGCGGTCGTTGAAGTCGGCGTGCATGACGGCGATGCCGTACGTGCCCTCGATCAGCTTCAGCGACTGGCGGACCTTCTCCTCCAGGGTCTCGGCCTGGGAGCGGGCGATGAGGTGGGTGAGCACCTCGGTGTCCGTCTCCGAGGCGAAGACGACACCGTCGGCGACGAGCTTGGCGCGCAGCTCGGAGGCGTTGTCGATGATCCCGTTGTGGACGAGCGCGACCTTGTTCTCGGGGTCCAGGTGGGGGTGCGCGTTCTCGTCGCTGGGGGCGCCGTGGGTGGCCCAGCGGGTGTGGGCGATGCCGGTGGTGCCGGCGAAGCGCTTGGGGACCCGGGCCTCCAGGTCACGGACCCGGCCCTTGGCCTTGACCATCTTCAGTCCGGCGGCCTTGGGGCTCGTGATCACGATGCCCGCGGAGTCGTAACCCCGGTACTCCAGCCGCTGCAGGCCTTCGAGCAGCAGCGGTGCCACATCACGCTTGCCGATGTATCCGACAATTCCACACATAGAGTTCTTACCCCTCCATAGATCAGGTCTGTGCTCGACCGCCTGGTCGCCCTGGCCGTCCCTGGCCGATCGGACCGATGCGCCGGTCAGCCGTATACGATGCGGCGCATCTGGCGGAGCGAGAGCTCCGGCGGCGCCACGGCGCGGTGCGGCAGTTCGGCAGCGATCCGCTCGAAGATCTCCGTGTTCGCCAGGCCACCGGACTGCAGCTCGCGGTGGCGGCGGCGGACGAATTCGTCGGTCTTCTCGTCGAAGTACGCCAGCACGTCGAGTACCACCCGGGCCGCCTCACCGCGCTGGAGCGCGGTGCTGCGCACCAGATGGTCGATGAGGTCGTCGTGTGACGAGGGACGGCGATCGAGCACCCGTAGATATTGCGGGGTCGCCTACCGTAAATGCAAGAATCCTGCCCGATCGCGGGCACGTGGAGCTCACATTCGCTTCAATACGGCCTGTTTCGCGGTGGTGAACTCCTCAGCCGTCAGTATTCCGGCCTGATGGAGCTCGCCCAGCTCGCGCAGCCGGCGCAGCAGCGCGTCATGATCGCCGCCGTCGTTCGCGGGGACCGCGTCGGCAGGCTCGGCCCGGCCGGGACGTGCGGGACCGGCGACGGGGGAGGGGGCGTACGGATGCCGCAAACGGGCCACCACGGCGGCCCCGACCAGCGCCATCAGCGGGTCCTTGCGGAAGCCCCACAGCTCCACGGCATGCGGGTCGTACTTGGGCGGAGCCTTGGTCGGGGCCTTGGCCACGGCGAAGCGGAGGTAGCCGTTCTCCAGCCCGGCCGACGGCAGCCACTCCACCGACTCCACGTCCTGGACCGCGAGGGTGCGCGCGCCGCCGGAGGACTTGGACTCCTCGGTCTTCCAGTTCCACTCCAGCCGGATCCGCTCCCTGTCGAAGGTGGCGGTGCCGTCGCCCGCGCCCACCGTGATCGGCAGGGCGGGACCGGGCAGCAGATATCTGTCCACCGGGCCTGTCTCCACCTGCTCCAGCAGCAGCGCGTTGCGCACCTCGTCGACGAAGTACTCGGCGACGCCGGTGCGGTCGCTGTCCACGGTCAGCCGGTAGGGGTCGGAGCTGTCCTCCAGCTTGCCGCCGGTGATCTGCAGGAGCGGGTCGGCGCCGTTGCGTAGGCGCAGCCGCAGCCGTCCGGACTTCTTGCCCGGCTCGAAGGAGATCCCGGCCAGCGCCCCCAGCGGCACGGCGATCTCGCCGAGGGTCTTGCGCAGCAGGCTCACGCTCTTGTCACTGCCGGGCACGATGCGCACCGTGTCCCCGTCGAAGGTCCAGGTGCCGTCCTTCTGGATGATTTCCGCCATGCCGGGATTCTCGCACCGCGGATGGCGTACGTGGGCTCGCCCAGGGGGAGTTGGCGAGGGCGGGCGGCGGGCGCGGGCATCGGCTCATTCCGCCCCGGACGGCGCAGCATCCGCAGAGTGAGTAAGTGGTCGAGTAAGTGGTCTACACCTTGACCGGAGTTGGGGCGCGCGGTACGCATGATGACTGCCGTTCGGTTGCTCAGTACCACAGTTGCGACGCCCGTCGAAGGGACCCAGCCTGTGAGACAGCCCAGAACGTTCCCCCGCCTGTTCGGATCGCTGCTGCTCGTCGCGGCCGCAGGCATCGCCGGGATCGGCGCCGGTCCGGCCCCGGCCGCCCCCGAGGCCCGGCCGCTCGGCCAGATCGTCCCCGCGCCCGCCTCCGTACGCCCGGGCGGATCCGCGTACACCCTCACCCCATGGACCCGGATCCGGGTCGACGACGACTCCCGCGAGTCCCGCCGGATCGGCAGCTATCTCGCCGAGCTGCTGCGGCCGTCGACCGGCTACGCCCTGCCCGTGACCGACGACCGCGGCCCGGGCGGTATCCGGCTGCGGCTGAGCTCGGGGGACCGCTCCCTGGGCGACGAGGGCTACCGGCTTCAGTCCACGCGCGGCGCGCTCACCCTCACCGCGCGCAAGCCCGCCGGGCTCTTCCACGCCGTGCAGACGCTGCGCCAGCTGCTGCCCGCGTCGGTGGAGAAGGACACCCGGCAGAGCGGCCCGTGGAAGGTCGCGGGCGGCACCATCACCGACAGCCCGCGCTACGGCTACCGGGGAGCGATGCTCGACGTCTCCCGGCACTTCTTCACCGTCGACCAAGTCAAGCGCTACATCGACCAGTTGGCGCTCTACAAGATCAACAAACTCCATCTGCACCTCTCCGACGACCAGGGCTGGCGGATCGCCGTCGACTCCTGGCCGCGACTGGCGACGTACGGCGGTTCGACCCAGGTCGGCGGCGGTCCCGGCGGCCACTACACCAAGGACCAGTACAAGGAGATCCTCGGCTACGCGGCCTCGCGCTACATGGAGGTCGTCCCCGAGATCGACATGCCGGGGCACACCAACGCCGCCCTCGCCTCGTACGCCGAGCTGAACTGCTCGGGCGTCGCCCCGCCCCTCTACACCGGGACGGAGGTCGGCTTCAGCTCGCTGTGCGTGTCGAAGCCCGTGACGTACGACTTCGTGGACGACGTCATCCGCGAGCTGGCCGCGCTCACGCCCGGCAAGTACCTCCACATCGGTGGCGACGAGGCGCACTCCACCAGCCACGCGGACTATGTGGCGTTCATGGACAAGGTGCAGCCGATCGTCGCCAAGTACGGGAAGACGGTGGTCGGCTGGCACCAGCTGACCGGCGCGACCCCGGCGAAGGGGGCGCTCGCCCAGTACTGGGGTCTGGACAGCACCAGCGCCGCGGAGAAGGCGCAGGTCGCGAAGGCCGCGCAGAACGGCACCGGGCTGATTCTGTCGCCCGCGGACCGGATCTACCTCGACATGAAGTACAACAAGGACACCCCGCTGGGGCTGGCCTGGGCCGGTTATGTGGAGGTGCGGCGGTCCTACGACTGGGACCCGGCGGCGTATCTGCCGGGCGCGCCGGCGTCGGCGGTGGCGGGGGTCGAGGCGCCGCTGTGGTCGGAGACGATCTCGACCAGCGACCACATCGAGTTCATGGCGTTCCCGCGGGTGGTGGGGGTGGCGGAGCTCGGGTGGTCGCCGGCGTCCACGCATGACTGGGAGGGATACAGGGTGCGGCTGGGGGCGCAGGGGCCGAGGATGTCGGCGCTCGGGATCGACTTCTACCGGTCGCCGCAGGTGCCCTGGCCTGCGGGCTGAGCCGCCCGCCGGGGCTCCGCCCCGGACCCCGCGCCTCAAACGCCGGCGAGGCTTGAGTTTCCGCCGGTCGGCCTGATAACTCAGGTCGACCGGCGGAAATCAAGCCCGTTGGGGGTCCCCCCGGACGAAGTCTGGGGGAGATTGAGGACACGGCCGGAGGCCGTACCCGGTCTGGGGCCAAGCCCCAGTTCGGGATGGGGGTACCTCCCACGGCCGTCAGGCCGTCCACCGCGCCCGGCGAGGGGCACACGGGGGCGAGGGCCGGGTAGGGGAAAACTCCCGGCCCCGTCAGTGGGCGAAACGCGCGATCGGGTTTTCCAGGGTGCCGATCAGCTGGAGCGCGCCCGCCGGGTCCGCCAGGTCCACCATTTGCTCGTTGTTGCGCAGCTGAAGCCGGTTCAGGCAGGACAGCGCGAACTCGCCCGCGAACATGTCGTACTCCCCGAACTTGTCCGCCAGATGCGGCATCGACCTCTGGTACGCCACGACGCACTCCGCGATCGTCCGCCAGAACGTCTCCTCGTCCAGCCGCTCCTCCGTGACCAGCGTTGCCGCGAGAAAGCGGAAGAAGCAGTCGAACACGTCCGTGAAGACGGAGAGCAGCTTCAAGTCGTCGGGCACGTCCGCGCGGATGCGCTCGACGGCCGGCGGCAGCACCGCGTCCGGGTCCAGCACCGCGATCTCCTCGGCGATGTCCTTGAAGATCGCCCGCCGGACCGTGCCGTCCTCGCCGATGACCAGGATGACGTTCTCGCCGTGCGGCATGAAGACCAGGTCGTACTGGTAGAAGCTGTGCAGTACGGGCGTGAGATACGCGTCCAGGTAGCGGCGCAGCCAGTCCGCAGCGGCCAGGCCCGACTCGTCGATCAGCGCGCCCGCGAACGACGCGCCGTCGCGGTCCACATGGAGCAGCGACGCCATCGTCGCCAGCCGCTCCCCGGCCGGCAGCTGAGACACCGGGCTCTCGCGCCACAGCGCGGCCAGCATTTTGCGGTACGGGGAGTAGCGGTCGGTCGCCCGCTCGTACTGGCGGTGGTGGTAGCCGATAGCCGCCCGCTCCCGGATGATCGAGAAGCGGGCCGCCTTGAAGAAGTCGTCGCTGTCGATCAGGCCCGCGAGCCAGTCGTTGATCGCGGGGGTCGCCTCCATGTACGAGGCAGAAAGGCCGCGCATGAAGCCCATGTTGAGTACGGACAGCGCGGTTTTGACGTAGTGCTTGGCCGGGGCGCTCGTATTGAAGAACGTGCGGATCGACTGCTGCGCGAGATAGTCGTCGTCGCCCGGACCCAGGAACACCAGCCGCTGCTGGGCGATCTCGGCGGCGAAGGTGACGGAGAGCTTGTTCCACCACTGCCAGGGGTGGACGGGCAGCAGGAAGTAGTCGGCGAGGTCGAGGCCGAGGGCGTTCAGCTGCCCTCCGAAGCGGGCCAGGGCCGCTTCGCCGAGCTCGTCGCGGACCAGCGACTCGTAGTCGAGCCCCGCGCCGGCGGTGAAGGTGGCGTGGTCGCGGCCGGCTGCGAGCCAGACCAGGCGGACCTCGCTGCCCGTCTCGGGGGCGTACGAGAGATATTCGTGCACCCCGAAGCCGAGCCGGCCGTTGTTGGCGACGAAGCAGGGGTGGCCCTCGGTCATGCCGGTCTCGATGGCCTGGAAGCCGGCCGTGGCCAGCTCGGCGGAGGTCACCGGCTTCTTGGTCAGTTTGTACGCGGTGCCGGAGAGCGTGGAGGAGATCTCCTCCAGATAGACCGGCAGTATCGTCTCGCTCAGGCCGAGTGAGCCGCGCAGCTCGATGAAGAAGTCGAGCGCGTCCAGCGGCTGCTCGCCGCCGTCCCTGTGCCGGGTGATGGAGTCGGCGAAGACCTGCCAGTGGTCGAGGGCGAAGCGGCGCGCGGTGAAGCGGTACTCGGTGGCGGCGTCGTCGCTGAGGACGCGGTAGCGGTCCTCTCCGAGGGACTCGGGGGCCAGCAGCCGCTCGTGGGAGAACTCCGCGAGCGCCTTGCGTACGAGGAGTCGGTTCGCCTGCTCCCACAGCTCGGGCGTCAGATGCGATACGGCGTCGGACAGGGTCATGCCGTCACTCCTCGTGCGGTCTCTCGTGCTGCCTCGAACCGGTCGCGTGCTGCCTCGAACCGGTCGCGGGTGCAGAAGCTCAACAGGGAGTCCTTCTCCGGCTTCTCGATCTCCCGGGCGGGCACGAAGCCGACGGCCTCGTTGAGCGCGTGCACGGCCTTGTTGCGTACGTCCGGCTCGACGACCACTCGCCGGGTGGCCGGGTCCGCGAACAGCGTCTCCAGCACCGCGGTGATCACGGCGCGGGTGAAACCGTGCACGGGTGTGTCGGTCGGCGCGACCAGGAAGTGCATGCCGACATCGCCGGGCTCGGCGTCGTACAGCCCCTTCAGCTCCACATGCGCGGGGTCGTAGCGCTCCATCAGGAAGACCGGCTCGCCGTCCTTGAGGCCTATGAAGGCGTCGTGGTGCTCATGCGCGGCTATCGCCATGTACTCGCGCTCGACGTCCTGCAGTTTCGCGTCCTGCATCAGCCAGAACGCGGCTTTGGGGTGGGTCACCCAGCCGTGCACCAGCTGGGCGTCGGCAAAGGGATCGAGTGGGCGGACGGTGAACGTCATGCGCTGAACTCCTGGAACGCGATGGACTTTTCGACGGTGTAGTACTCGGACCCCAGCAGCTCGCCGATGATGTAGGCGTTGCGGTACGCGCCCATGCCCAGGTCGGGCGAGGTGACGGAGTGCGTGTGCACGCCGGCGTTCTGCAGGAAGATCTCGCGTCCGGCCGTGTCGATGCTGTAGTTGCGGGCGATGTCGAATCGGCCCTGTCCGTCCCTGCGGATCCGGTCGGCGACCGGCTCCAGGAACGGCGGCTCGGCGTACTTGTAGCCGGTGGCCAGGATCAGGCCCTCCGTGCACAGCTCGAAGTCCTTGCCCTGCTCCTCCTGGCGCAGTCCGAGGGTGTAGGTGCCGTTCTCGTAAGCGGCTTTTCGGAGCGCCGAGTTGGTGAGCAGTCTGGTCGGGACGGGGCCCTTCAGGTTCTTCTGGTAGAGCAGGTCGAAGATCTCGTCGATGAGATCCCCGTCGATCCCCTTGAACAGGCCCTTCTGCTGCGACTCCAGCCGGTAGCGGGTGGCCTCCGGCAGCGCGTGGAAGTAGTCGATGTACTCGGGCGAGGTCATCTCGAGTGTCAGCTTGGTGTACTCCAGCGGGAAGAACCGCGGGGAGCGCGTGACCCAGTTGAGCCGGTAGCCGTGCACGTCGATCTCGGAGAGCAGGTCGTAGTAGATCTCCGCGGCGCTCTGCCCACTGCCGACGAGGGTGATCGACTCCTTCCGCTGCAGCGCCTCCTTGTGGTCGAGGTAGCGCGAGTTGTGCAGGAAGTCGCCGCCGAGACCCTGGCAGGACTCGGGTATGCAGGGCGGGGTGCCGGTGCCCAGGACGATGCGGCGGGCGCGGAACCGCTCGCCGGCGGCGGTGTGGACGACGTACAGCTCACTCTCGTACTCGACGCGCGTCACCGTGGTGCTGAAGCGGACGGAGGTCAGTTTGGCGGCGGCCCAGCGGCAGTAGTCGTTGTACTCGGTCCGCAGCGGATAGAAGTTCTCGCGGATGTAGAAGGAGTACAGCCGTCCCGATTCCTTCAGATAGTTGAGGAAGGAGTAGGGGGATGTGGGGTCGGCGAGGGTGACCAGGTCCGACAGGAACGGCGTCTGGAGGTGCGCGCCTTCAAGGAACATCCCCGAATGCCACTCGAAGTCCGGCTTGGACTCCAGGAAGAGGCCGTTCAGCTCGTCGATCGGCTCGGTCAGGCAGGCGAGGCCGAGATTGAAGGGCCCGATCCCGATACCGATGAAATCGAGGGGCTCAAGACGCGTGGACAAGGTTCTCTCCCAGGTACTGCTCGGCGTGGCCGGCGATCAGATCGAGTACGGCTGCGATGTCTTCGGTCGTCGTCTCGGGGTTGAGCAAGGTGAACTTCAGGTACTGGCGGCCGCCGACCTTCGTCCCGGCGACCACGGCCTCGCCGGACGCGAACAGCGCTTTGCGTGCGTAGAGGTTGGCCCGGTCGATCTCGGTGGGGCTGGTGCCGTCCTCGGGGATGTAGCGGTAGACCAGCGTCGACAGCTGCGGCTGGACGACCACGTCGTAGCGCGCGTCGGCGGCGAGCAGCTCCCAGCCTGCCGCGGCCAGATCGCAGACCTCGTCGAAGAGCTGTCCGACGCCGTCCGCGCCCATCACGCGCATGGTCATCCACAGCTTCAGCGCGTCGAAGCGGCGGGTGGTCTGCAGGGACTTGTCGACCTGGTTGGGGACGCTCCCCCGTGGCGCTTCGGGCGCGCCGGACGCCCCTGCCTCGACGGTGGGCCGGGGGTTGAGGTAGTCCGCGTGGTACGTGGCATGGCTCAGCGTCGCCCCGTCCCGTACCAGCACCGCGGACGAACTCACCGGCTGGAAGAAGGACTTGTGATAGTCCACGGTGACCGAGTCGGCGTGCTCGATGCCGTCGAGGAGATGACGGCGGGTGGGCGAGGCCAGCAGTCCGCAGCCGTACGCCGCGTCCACATGCATCCAGGTTCCGTACTGCCCGGCCAGCCCGGCGATCTGGGGCAGGGGGTCGATGGAGCCGAAGTCGGTGGTGCCCGCGGTCGCGACGACGGCCATGGGGACCAGGCCCTCACGGGTGCAGCGCGCCAACTGGGCGGCGAGAGCGACCGTCTGCATCCGCTTGTTGCGGTCGACGGGGATCGAGACGACGGCTTCGCGGCCAAGGCCCAGCAGCGTCGCCGACTTCTGCACGCTGAAGTGGCTGCACTCCGAGGTGAAGATGCGCAGTCTCCCGAGGTCCGCGGTCTTGGCCTCTTCGCGGGCGAGCAGCAGCGCCTGGAGATTTGACTGGGTGCCGCCGCTGGTGAAGACACCGTCGGCCGCCGGGCCGAGGCCGATCCGCTGCGCGGTCCAGTCGATGAGGCGGCGCTCGATCAGGGTGCCGCCGGCGCTCTGGTCCCAGGTGTCGAGCGAGGAGTTGACCGCAGAGAGCACGGCCTCGCCGAGGACGGCCGGGATGACGACCGGGCAGTTGAGGTGGCCGAGGTAGCGGGGGTGGTGGAAGTAGACGGCGTCCCGCAGGTAGACGCTCTCCAGCTCGTCCAGGGCGGCGGAGGCGTCGCCCAGCGGCTGGTCGAGGTCGACAGCGGAGATCACCGGGGCGAGCTCATCGACGGTCACGCCGGTGAACGGCCGCCGGGTTGTGGCGAGTCGGCTCGCCACCCGCTCGACTCCTTCGGTCACGGAGCGCCGGTAGCTCTCCGCCGTTACGTCATTGAGCAGGTGCGCGCGCATGCAACGTCCTCCCGGATGCGGGGACTTGGTCGCCCCTCGGGGTGCGACTGTTATGGCGCTGTTTACATGGCAGTGGCCCCATCGGCCTCGGCGGCCTCGCCGGTCTCGTCCACCGCGCCGGTCTCGGCCTCGGCGCGGAGGCCGTCCTCGCTCACTCCGCGCCGCCAGTAACCGACGAACGTGACGCGGCGGCGGTCGAGTTCACGCTCGCGCACCAGATGGCGGCGGAGCGCCTTCACATTGCCCGACTCGCCCGCGATCCAGGCGTACCCGGCGCCCTCGGGCAACTCGGCCGCGCTGACCGCCTCCAGGGCGGACGGCGCGCCCTCCTCCCGTACCAGCCAGGTGATCCGGGCGTCCGCCGCGGTCCTGAGGTCCTGGCGGTCCTCGGTGTGCTGCACCTCCAGCCATACCCGGGCCTTCATGCGGGCAGGCAGCCACTCGAGGATCGCCGCGGCGGCAGGCAATGCCGTCTCGTCGGCCCAGATCAGCACCCAGTCGGTGTCCTCGGGCGGACGGCAGCGTACGGCGGTGTTGTCGGCGACGGCCGGGCCGAGCACCATCACGCGGTCTCCGGGCGCGGCCCGGCCGGCCCAGCGGCAGGCGGGGCCGCCGTCCTCGTGCAGCGCGAAGTCGATGTCCATCTCGCCTGCCTCGCCCGGCAGTTGACGCTGCTCGCGCACGGTGTACGACCGCATCACGGCCCGTACGTCCTCGGGCAGCGCCCGCCAGGCGGCGAATATCGCGCTGCCGTCACCGGCGTCGACGGGCACCACCGGTGCCTGCTGGCCCGGGTGTGGCAGGAACAGTGACAGGGACTGGTCGCGGCCCCCGGCGGTGAAGTGCTTCAGGTCCTCGCCCCCGAAGGTGACGCGGACCATGGACGGGCCGAGCCGCCTGGTCCGTACGACCTCCAGGCCGAAGAAACGGAAGGGGGCGATCTCGGCCGCTGTCGTCATGGTCAGGCGACCTTCTTCGCGGTCTCGATGGCCTTGGCGAGGTCCTCGAGGATCGGCGCGCACTTGTCGTAGGAGTAGATCGGTTCGGTGACGCGCGGGACGACCTGTCCGGCCTTGACGGCGGGCAGCTTGCCCCAGGTCGGCTTCTTGGTCAGGGCGTCGGGCTGAAGGGTCCCGGTACGGTTGTCCAGGATGATGATGTCGGCGCCGTACTTGCCGGCGTTCTCCCAGCTCAGCTCCTCGAAGAAGCCCTGCGCGTTCGGCTTCGGCTCCACGAACTTCACGCCCAGCTCCTGGAAGTACAGGGTGTCGGCGGACGTCTTCGGGACGGAGACGTAGAAGAGCTCCTGACTGCCGGAGCCGATCAGGACCTTGATGTCCGGCTTCGCCTTCGCGGCCGCGCGCAGCCGGGCCGCGGCCTTCTCGAAGCGGGCCTTCGCGTCGGCGGCCTCCTTGCCCTTGACGTCGCCGCCCAGGGACTCGGCGAGTTCGGCGTGGCGCTGCAGGGCCTTGGCCATCGTGGTCTCGGCCGCCCACAGCAGAACGCTGGGGGCCAGCTTCATGATCTTGTCCTTGGACTGCGGCGGGACGTACCACGGGTCGTCCTTGGCCCACATGTTGGTGATCAGCAGCTCAGGGGCGAGGGCCGCGTACTGCTCGATGTTGAACTCGCCGTAGACATTTCCGACGATCTTGACCTTGCTGATGTCGAGGTCGCCGGCCTGGACGTCGGGCTTGCCGTCCTTGGTCCTGGTCGGGCCGAACACGCCCTTGACCTCGACGCCGTAGTCGTGGAGGGCGGCGGCGGTGCCGGTGAAGGCGACGATGTTCTTCGGGACGGCCTTCAGCTCGACCGCCGTGCCGCGGTCGTCCTGGAACTTCCAGGGGCCGGACTTCTCACCGGCCTTGCCGGCGCCGCCCTTGCCCGCGCCGCCCTTGTCGTCGCTCGTGCCGCAGGCGGCCAGCGCGACGCCGAGCCCGAGGGCGCTGCCCGCGGTGAGCAGACCGCGACGGGTGAGATGGGAAGCTCGGGCGTTGGGCATGATGGAGTCCGCTTTCGTACGTGCCGGGGTCGGCCACTGGGCAGTTCGAAGGTAGGTTAGCCTAACCTCACCTCTTGTCCGGAGGGTGCCTTCCCCGGCCGTACGGACGGCGGCCCCGTGCGTCAGGCGGGCAGGCCCAACTCCCGTGCGATCAGCATCCGTTGCACCTCGCTCGTGCCCTCGCCGATCTCCAGGATCTTGGAGTCGCGCCACATCCTGGCCACCGGATACTCGTTCATGAAGCCGTAGCCGCCGTGGATCTGGGTGGCCTCGCGGGCGTTGTCCACCGCGATCGTCGAGGAGTACAGCTTGGCCAGCGCCGCCTCCTTCTTGAACGGCTCGCCCCGCACCAGCCGGGACGCCGCGTCGCGCCAGCCGACCCGGGCCATGTGGGCCCGCATCTCCATGTCGGCGATCTTGAACTGGATGGCCTGGTTGGCGCCGATGGGCCGGCCGAAGGCGTGCCGCTCACGCGCGTACTTCACGGACTCGTCCACACAGCCCTGGGCGAGGCCCGTCGCGAGCGCGGAGATGGCGATCCGGCCCTCGTCGAGGATGCGCAGGAACTGGGCGTAGCCGCGGCCCTCTTCGCCGAGCAGATTGGCCAGCGGCACCCGGACATCGTCGAAGGACAGCTCACGCGTGTCCGAGGCGTTCCACCCGACCTTGGAGTAGGGGGCGGCGACAGTGAAGCCCGGGGTGCCGGACGGGACGATGATCGAGGAGATCTGCGGCTTGCCCCCGTCGGTGCGGCCGGTGACCGCGGTGACCGTGACCAGGCCCGTGATGTCCGTACCGGAATTGGTGATGAAGCACTTGGAGCCGTTGATCACCCACTCGTCGCCGTCCCGCACGGCCGTGGTGCGGGTGCCGCCGGCGTCCGAGCCCGCGCCCGGTTCGGTCAGGCCGAACGCGCCGAGGATCTCACCGGAGCACAGGCGGGGGAGCCACTGCCGCTTCTGCTCCTCGGTACCGAACAGGTACAGGGGCATCGCGCCGAGCGAGACGCCCGCTTCGAGGGTGATCGCGACGGACGAGTCGACGCGCGCCAGCTCCTCCAGGGCGATGCCGAGGGCGAGATAGTCGCCGCCCATGCCGCCGTACTCCTCGGGGAAGGGCAGCCCGAACAGGCCCATGCGGCCCATCTCGCGGACGATTTCGTACGGGAACTCATGGCGCTCGTAGAAGTCACCGATCTTGGGCGCCACGACGTCGTGCGCGAACGCCTCGACGGTGCGGCGGAGTTCCTCGTGTTCGGCGGAGAGCCGGTGGTCGAGCGACATTTCTACGACTCCTTGTGGGAGAGGGCGCGAACGGTGCGGGAGGGGCTCGGTCGCCCCAGTTCTCCGGCCAGCCAGACGCTGGTGGCGACGAGCCGGCCGAGGTCGACCCCGGTCTCGATGCCGAGGCCGTTGAGCATCCACACGAGGTCCTCGGTGGCGAGATTTCCGGTCGCGCTCTTCGCGTATGGGCAGCCGCCGAGGCCGCCCGCGGAGGCGTCCACGGTGGTCACACCGTGCTGCAGCGCGGCGAGGGTGTTGGAGAGTGCCTGCCCGTACGTGTCGTGGAAGTGCACGCCGATCGCGGAGGTGGGCACGCCCTCCTCGTTGAGCTCGGCGAGCAGGCTCTGCACATGGCCGGGCGTGGCCACGCCGATGGTGTCGCCGAGGCTCAGCTCGTCGCAGCCGAGGTCCATGAGCCGCTTGGCGACCTGGACGACCTGGTGGACGGGGACGGGCCCCTCCCACGGGTCGCCGAAGCACATCGAGAGATAGCCGCGGACATGGATCTTGTCGGCGCGGGCCTTGGCGACGACCGGCTCGAACATCGCGAGCGACTCGTCGATGGTGCGGTTGAGGTTGCGCTTCGCGAAGGTCTCGGTCGCGCTGCCGAACACAGCGATACGGCGCGCGCCGAGGGCGACGGCACGCTCCAGCCCGCGGGCGTTCGGCACGAGGACGGGCAGGCCGACGCCCCCGATGTCGCCCAGAAGAGGGAACAGCTGCTCGGCATCGGCCAGTTGGGGCACCCAGTCGGGATGCACAAAGCTGGTCGCCTCGACGGTGGTCAGTCCGGCGTCGGCCAGTCGGTGGATGAACTCCGCCTTGACCTGCGTCGGTACGACCGTCTTCTCGTTCTGCAGACCGTCGCGCGGGCCCACTTCGTGGATGCGCACCCGTGGCGGCAGGTCCTGCGAGGGGAACTCCATCGGCAGTCGGCCTGTCATCGCTAGTCCTCCTCGTGCGGGATGACCACGGCCAGCACCTGGTCCATGGCGACGGTCGAGCCCGCGGTGACGTCGAGCTCGGTGACGGTGCCGGCATGCGGGGCGGAGATGACGTGCTCCATCTTCATCGCCTCTACGACCAGCAGACTCTGGCCGGCGGCGACCTCGTCCCCGACGGCGACCTTGACGACGGTGACCGTCCCCGGCATGGGCGCGGCCAGCGTGTCGGCCCCGGAGCGCGCGGCGCCGGTGAGGGAGGCGGCGACGGGGTCGTGGTCCTGGACGTGCCAGGAGTCACCGTCCCGGCCCAGCCAGTCGCCGGCCCGCCAGAAGGTGTGGACCACGCCGTCGAGGGTGACCGAGACCCGGTCGGCCTCAACGCGGTGGCTGCCGCGGTCCCGTACGTCATAGGCCACCGGGTCGAGTCCCGGCGCGCGGAACCAGTGGGTGAGGGGGGCAGGCAGCCCGCCCATGCGCCAGCCGCTCGGCACGGAGAAGGGGTCGGTCCAGCCCGCGCCCCGCTGCGGGCTCAGCTCGGCGAGCCGCACCGCGGCCGCGGCCTCGTACACCTCGTCCGGGATCCCGGACGGCACCAGTCCGTCCGCCTCACGCTCGACCAGGCCGGTGTCCAGGTCGCCCGAGACGACCGACGGGTGGGCCAGCAGGCGGCGCAGGAAGCCCGCGTTCGTCGGAACGCCGAGGGTGACCGTGTCGGCGAGGGCCGCGCGCAGACGGCGCAGGGCCGTCGCGCGGTCGGGGCCGTGGGCGATGACCTTCGACAGCATCGGGTCGTACAGGCTGCCGACCTCCGCGCCCTCGCTGAGGCCGGAGTCGGTGCGCACGCCGTCACCCTGCGGTTCACGCAGGGCGAGCACTGTGCCGCCCGATGGCAGGAAGCCGCGGGAAGGGTCCTCGGCGCAGATCCGGGCCTCGATCGCGTGGCCGGTGAGAGTGATGTCCCGCTGGGCGAACGGCAGTTGCTCGCCCGCAGCCACCCGAAGCTGCCACTCCACCAGGTCCAGGCCGCCCCTTCCCGTGATCGACACGGCCAGCTCCGTCACCGGGTGCTCGACCTGGAGGCGGGTGTTCATCTCCATGAAGAAGTACGAGGAAGGGTCGGTGCCCGGGACGATGAACTCCACTGTGCCCGCGCCCCGGTAGCCGCACGAACGCGCCGCCTGCACGGCCGCCTCGCCCATCGCGGCACGGGTCTGCGGGTCGAGCAGGACGCTCGGCGCCTCCTCGATGATCTTCTGGTGGCGGCGCTGGAGCGAGCACTCGCGCTCGCCGAGGTGGACCACATTGCCGTGGCCGTCCGCCAGCACCTGGATCTCGATGTGCCGGGGGCGGTCGATCCACCGCTCCACAAGGAGTGTGTCGTCGCCGAACGAGGCACGCGCCTCCCTGCGCGCAGCCGCGATCTCCTCCAGGAGCACCGACTCCACCCGGGTCAGGCGCATGCCCTTGCCGCCGCCGCCCGCCGAGGGCTTGAGCAGCACCGGCATGCCGATCTCCCGGGCAGCGGCGGCCAGTTGGTCGTCGGTCAGGCCGGAGCCGGACGAGCCCGGCACCACCGGGACGCCCGCCGCCTGCACGGTCTCCTTCGCGCGGATCTTGTCGCCCATCAGCGAGATCGCCGAGGCGGGCGGCCCGATGAAGACCAGGCCCGCGTCGGCGCAGGCCTGAGCGAAGCCCGCGTTCTCCGCGAGGAAGCCGTAGCCGGGGTGGACGGCCTCGGCGCCGGTACGGGCCGCGGCCTCCAGCAGGCGGTCCACACGGAGGTAGCTCTCGGCCGCGGGTGCGGGGCCGATGCGGACCGCCGTGTCCGCCTCCCGTACATGCCTCGCGTCCGCGTCCGCGTCGCTGAAGACGGCGACCGAGCGGATGCCCAGGGCGCGCAGCGTACGGATGACCCGGACCGCGATCTCGCCCCGGTTGGCGACAAGTACTGTGCTGAACATCGTCATGGTCCGTCTCACATCCGGAAGACGCCGAAGGCGGGGTCGGTCAGCGGGGCATTGGCGCAGGCCGTGAGCGCGAGGCCCAGCACCTGCCGGGTCTCCAGGGGGTCGATCACGCCGTCGTCCCACAGCCTGGCCGTCGCGTAATAAGCATTGCCCTGTTGTTCGTACTGCGCTCGGATCGGCTCCTTGAAGGCCTCTTCATCGGCGGCCGGCCACTGCTCGCCGCGGCCCTCCAGCTGGTCCCGCTTCACCGTGGCCAGCACCGACGCCGCCTGCTCGCCGCCCATCACGGAGATCTTGGCGTTGGGCCACATCCACAGGAAGCGCGGGGAGTACGCCCGGCCGCACATCGAGTAGTTCCCCGCGCCGTACGAGCCGCCGACGACGACCGTCAGCTTCGGCACGCGGGTGCAGGCCACCGCCGTGACCATCTTCGCGCCGTGCTTGGCGATGCCGCCCGCCTCGTAGTCCCGGCCGACCATGAAGCCCGAGATGTTCTGCAGGAACAGCAGGGGGATGCCCCGCTGGTCGCACAGCTCGATGAAGTGCGCGCCCTTCTGGGCGGACTCGGAGAACAGGATGCCGTTGTTGGCGACGATGCCGACCGGGTGGCCGTGGATCCGGGCGAAGCCGGTGACCAGCGTCGTGCCGAATTCCGACTTGAACTCCGCGAACCGGGAGCCGTCCACGATCCGGGCGATCACTTCGCGTACGTCATAGGGGGTGCGGGAGTCCACCGGCACCGCGCCGTACAGCCCGGCGGGGTCCACCTTCGGCTCCTCGGCCGGTTCGACCGACCAGGGGAGCGGGCCGCGCTCGGGGAGCGTCGCCACGATGTTCCGTACGATCCGCAGCGCGTGCGCGTCGTCCTCGGCGAGATGGTCGGTGACGCCGGAGATCCGGGAGTGGACCTCGCCGCCGCCCAGCTCCTCCGCCGTGACGACCTCGCCGGTCGCGGCCTTCACCAGCGGCGGGCCGCCGAGGAAGATCGTGCCCTGGCCCCGCACGATGACGGCCTCGTCGCTCATCGCCGGGACGTATGCCCCGCCGGCCGTGCAGGAACCGAGCACCGCCGCGATCTGCGGGATGCGGGCGCCGGACATCCGGGCCTGGTTGTAGAAGATCCGCCCGAAGTGCTCGCGGTCGGGGAAGACCTCGTCCTGCATGGGGAGGAAGGCGCCGCCGGAGTCGACGAGATAGACGCAGGGCAGGCGGTTCTCCAGCGCCACCTCCTGGGCGCGCAGGTGCTTCTTGACCGTCATCGGGTAGTACGTGCCGCCCTTGACGGTGGCGTCATTGGCGACGACGACCACCTCGCGGCCGCTGACCCGGCCGATCCCGGCGATCACTCCGGCCGCCGGGGCCTGGCCGTCGTACATCCCCTCCGCGGCGAGCGGGGCCAGCTCCAGGAAGGGCGAGCCCGGGTCGAGGAGGGTGTCCACGCGGTCACGCGGCAGCAGCTTCCCGCGCGCGGTGTGGCGGGCCCGGGCCTTCTCGCCGCCGCCGAGGCGGGCCGCGGCCAGCTTGGCGCGCAGGGCGTCGGCCAGCTCCTGGTGCGCCTCCTCGTTGCCCTGCCAGGCCGGGGAGGCGGGGTCCGCCGCGCTCGCCAGCACGGGTGCCTGCTGCATCGTCGTGAGCCCCCTTGCCGTACGCCTTCGTACGAGAAAAAGTTAATGAGCGTTAACGCGTTTCCTTCAGGTTAACGACCGCTAACAGCGTTGTCTAGAATCAATGTCATGACCACCAGGACGGATGCCCCGACGCGCCGCGAACAGATCCTCAAGGAGGCCGCGCGCCTGTTCGCCGAGCGCGGCTTCCACGGCGTCGGCGTCGACGAGATAGGGGCGGCCGTCGGCATCAGCGGACCCGGCCTGTACCGCCACTTCCCCGGCAAGGACGCGATGCTCGCGGAGCTGCTGGTGGGCATCAGCGAACGGCTGCTGAGCGGCGGCCGGCTCCGCGTCGAGGAGGCGGACGCCGACCCCGAGGTGCTGCTCGCCTCGCTCATCGACGGGCACATCGACTTCGCCCTCGACGACCGCCCGCTGATCACGCTCCACGACCGCGAGCTGGACCGGCTGCGCGACAGCGACCGCAAGCTGGTGCGGCAGCTGCAGCGTCAGTATGTCGAGCTGTGGGTCACGGCGGTCCGTGAACTCCACCCGGACGTAGCGGAGTCGGAGGCCAGAGCGGCGGTCCACGCGGTGTTCGGCCTGCTCAACTCCACGCCGCACCTGGGCTCGTACGGCGGCGGCCTGCCGGGCCGCGCGGCGACGGAGACACTGCTGCGGCGCTTGGCGCACGGGGCCTTCGCGTCACTGGCGGGCTGAGGACCTGGGGGCTGCGCCCGGGCGCCCGCCGCTGCCGTCCAACGTTCGGGACGCAGGGCGCCGCGGGCATGGCGGACGGCACAATGGGCTCATGCCGATACCCAGCCGTGCCGCCCTCGTCGACCACCTCGTCCGCACACGTATCGCCGGAGATGTCGCCACCCCTCGCGACAACAACCTCTCCCACTACCGCAAGCTCGCCAACGGCGACCGTCACTTCTGGCTCGGTCTCGAACTCGGGGACCGCTGGACCGATGAGCAGGACGTGCTGGCCGTGATGGCCGAGCGGTGCGGGGTCAACGACGATCCCGAGCACCGGACCGGACAGGACACCATCGACCCCGAGCTGACGGTCGACGCCCTGGACCGGCTGGCCGCCCGGCTGCGCAAGGCCGCCGCAGGGCGGGAGCGGGTGCTGTTCGCGACCGGGCATCCCGGCGGGCTGCTGGACGTCCACAGACAGACCGCCGACGCGCTGCGGGCCGCCGGGTGCGAGATCGTACGGATTCCGGGCGGGCTCACCGCCGACGAGGGCATGGTCTTCCAGTTCGCGGGCATCGCGATGCTGGAGCGCGGCGCGACCCTGTGGCACACGCACTCCCCGGCACCCATGGCCGCGATCCTGGACGCGCTCGAGCGGGAGGGCCGCCCGCAGCCCGATCTCGTCGTGGCCGACCACGGCTGGGCCGGGTGCGCGGGACAGCGCGGGCTCGACTCCGTCGGATACGCCGACTGCAACGACCCCGCCCTCTTCATCGGGGAGGCGGAGGGGACCCTCCAGGTGGCGGTGCCTCTGGACGACCACGTCACCGATCCGCGGTTCTACGACCCGATGGCCGAGTATCTGCTGGACGCGGCGGGGCTGACGTCCCAGGGCTGACGTCCCAGGGGCTGACGGCGGGCGTCAGCACGGGTCCGACACCTCGCGGGTCGCCTTCACCGCGCACACGCCCGCCGCCTGACCGCCCTCAGGCGCGGGGTACGCGAACGACGCCCTCCTGGATGACCGTGATCGCCAGCTGCCCGTCCTGCGTGTAGATCCGGGCCTGGCCCAGACCCCGGCCGCCGGACGCCGACGGTGACTCCTGGTCGTACAGCAGCCAATCGTCCGCCCTGAAAGGGCGGTGGAACCACATCGCGTGGTCGAGCGAGGCGCCCACCACATCGCCGACCGCCCAGCCGCCCCGGCCGTGCGCGAGCAGCACCGAGTCGAGCAGTGTCATGTCGGAGACGTACGTGGCGAGGCAGACGTGCAGCAGCGGGTCGTCGGCGAGCTTGCCGTTCGCCCGGAACCACACCTGCGAGCGCGGCTCGCGCGCCTCGCCGACCGTTCCGTACGGCGGGGCGTCGACGTACCGGAGATCGACCGCCGCCCGCGCCTCCAGGAAACGGTCGACCACGCCCGGATCGATGAAGCGGTCCGCGTAGCGCGGCAGCATCTCGGCCGCCGTCGGCAGCGTCTCCGGGTCCGGCGCGGTCGGCATCTCCGCCTGGTGCTCCAGCCCCTCCTCGTGCGTCTGGAACGACGCCGAGAGATGGAAGATCGGCTGCCCGTGCTGCACGGCCACCACCCGGCGTGTGGTGAAGGAGCGGCCGTCGCGGATCCGGTCGACCGTGTAGACGATCGGCGCGCCCGGGTCGCCCATGCGCAGGAAGTACGAGTGCAGGGAGTGGGCCGTGCGGTCGTCGGGCACGGTGCGGCCCGCGGCGACGAGAGCCTGGGCCGCGACCTGCCCGCCGAAGACGCGCGGGACCACCGCGGACCGGGACCGGCCGCGGAAGATGTTCTGCTCGATCTGCTCCAGGTCGAGCAGATCGAGCAGGTCGTCGAGCGCTTGGTTCACGGACGGAACCTACAGGCCCATCGACTTGGCGATGATGGACTTCATGACCTCGCTGGTGCCGCCGTAGATGCGGTTGACGCGGTTGTCGGCGTACAGGCGGGCGATCGGGTACTCGTTCATGTAGCCGTAGCCTCCGTGCAGTTGGAGGCAGCGGTCGATGACGCGGTGCGCCACCTCCGTGCAGAACAGCTTCGCGGACGCGGCCTCCGCGGCGGACAGCTCGCCCGCGTCCAGCGCCTCGAGGGCACGGTCGGCCACGGCCTCGGCGGCGTCCACCTCGGCCTGGCAGGCGGCCAGCTCGAACTTGGTGTTCTGGAACGAGGCGACCGGCTTGCCGAAGACCGTGCGGTCCTGCACGTACTGCTGGGCGAACCGGACGGCGGCCTTGGCCTGCGCGTACGCGCCGAACGCGATGCCCCAGCGCTCGGAGGGCAGGTTCTGGCCCAGGTAGTAGAAGCCCTTGTTCTCCTCGCCGAGCAGGTCCTCGACCGGCACCTTCACGTCGACGAAGGCCAGCTCGGCGGTGTCGGAGGTGCGCAGGCCGAGCTTGTCCAGCTTGCGGCCGACCGAGTAGCCCTCCGACTTGGTGTCCACAGCGAACAGCGAGATGCCGAAGCGGCGGTCGTCCTCACGCGGGGCGGAGGTGCGGGCGCACACGATCACGCGGTCGGCGTGCACACCACCGGTGATGAAGGTCTTGGCGCCGTTGAGGACGTAGTGCGTGCCGTCCTCCGAGAGCTTGGCCGTGGTCTTCATGCCCGCGACGTCGGAGCCGGTGCCCGGCTCGGTCATCGCCAGCGCCCACATTTCCTCGCCGGTGACGAACTTCTCGAGGTAGCGCTTCTTCTGCTCGTCGGTGGCGAGCAGCTTGATGTAGGGAAGGGCGAGCAGCACATGCACGCCGGAGCCGCCGAAGTTGACGCCCGCGCGCGAGGTCTCTTCGTAGAGCACGGCCTCGAACTTGTGCGTGTCCAGACCCGCGCCGCCGAACTCCTCGGGAACGTTGATGCCGAAGACGCCCAGTTCACCGAGCTTGTAGTAGAAGTCGCGGGGCGCCTGGCCGGCCGCGAACCAATCGTCGTAGACGGGGACGACCTCGGCCTCGATGAAGGCGCGTATGGTCTCGCGGAACGCCTCGTGGTCCTCGTTGTACACGGTACGGCGCACGGGGACGCCCCCTTCCCTTTGCGGCTAAACCGCCGCCGCTCTCGCGGAGGTGGTCCAGCGCCATCGTGGTTGCTCAATTGATGGTGCAACTAAGCGCTTGCTCATACAGAAGTTACCGGGCAGTCACCGCGGCTGTCCAGGGTGAGGCTCGGCACACTCCCATGCCACCCGACCGCCCTCAGCCACCCCGACGACTCCGAACAGCCGGCCCCCGCTCCCTGCGCCCTCCGCCACGACGCCCGGAACTCTCCCCCTCGTCCCGCTCTCGATGCTTGATGCAGGTCGCTTCGTTGCCGCCGATCGGAGATGCTCTCAGCCCGGAGCCAGAGGCGCGCCGCCCGGCAGGGAGCCCTCACCGTCGTACGCGGCCAGCGCGATCTGACGGGCATCCAGCAGTTCGCGCAGGTCTTCGGGAGTCAGCTGCTCATGCGCCAGCTTCAGGCCCGCCTTGCCCTCCAGGTCGGCCCACGCCCCGCGGGCGCGTTTGTTGGCGATGCGCCTGGCGTCGCTCCGCAGGAAGCCCGCCCCGGCCGCGAACCCGGCTGAGGCCAGGGCGATCAGTGCCGCGGGGACGCGTGCGTCCGCCGTGGCCAGCCCCGCGGCACCCGCGATGCCCGCGAGCAGAGCTGCAGGAAACCCCAGCGCGATGTGGGCCTTGTTCCAGAACTCGGCTCGCCGGTGGGCGAGTGCCCGCTGTCGCGTCGCCTCGTCGTGCAGACGCTCGATCTCGGCGCGCAGGCGGCGCCTGGGTTCATCGGCGGACAGGCGCATGGAACCGTCAGCGGTGGTTGTCATGTTTGATTCCAACACGCCTTCCCCACGGGGGACTTGAGGCAGCGACGACAGCTTTCGAGGCCGGGATTGGTGGGCTCCCGCCAGAACCGTCCGCACCCCGGCCGGGCTCACCTCAGCCGTGCCGCAGCGCGAACCACAGCTCCATCCGTACATCCGCGTCGTCCAGGTCCTCGTCGAGGAGCGTCTGGCACCGGGCGATGCGCTGGCGGACCGTGTTGCGGTGGATCTCCATCGCCGCGGCCGTGCGGTCCCAGCTGCCGTGCAGGGACAGCCAGATGCGCAGCGTCTCGACGAGGGCAGGGGAGTCCGCGAGGGGTGCGAGGCGATGGCGGGCCTCGTCGAGGGAGACGGGGGCGGTCTCCCGGTGGCGGACCAAGGCCTTGCGGGTGGCCGTGGCGCGGCGCACCGCCCTGGCTGCCTGTGCGTCGGCCGCCGCGAGATCCTCGGGGAGCGCGGGTGCGCTCACGCCCAGCGTCCAGCCGGGCTGTGCGCCGACCTCGCGCCCGGCGGGGAGCAGGACGCGTACGCAGCCGTCAGCGTCCGGATCGACCAGCGCGCTGCCGAGCGCCGCGCCCAGTGCCGTCGCGGCGAAGGGGCTGTCGTCGCCGCCCCGCCCGTGGACCACTGTCCAGGGTCCCGGTCCCAGCAGTGGGGCGGCCTCGGCGGGACTCCTGCCGAGCAGCATGCGTACGAGGGCGGCGCTGCGGCCCGCGGCGTCGGCGCCCTGGTGCGGGGCCGTGAGGAGCGAGAGCAGGACGACGGCGACCCCGGCGACCGTGTGGTCCCCCGCTTCGCGGGCGGGCGCCGCGAGGCCGAGGACGAGGCCGCGGCTGCCGCCGAGGGCGTACGCGGAGAGGTGGGAGACGGCGGACGCGGCCGGGGCGGTGCCCGGCCCTGCGGGTTCGGCCGCCCCGGGCTCCGAAGCCGGTGGCGGCGACACCGTGTCTGTCGCCGAGGCGGGGGTCGGGCGTGGCGACGGACCGGTGCCCGGGCTCACCACCCGCGCCAGCCGGATCACCCCCGCCCTGGCCTCGGCGGACGGCGCGCGGCCCGACGACGACAGTTCCGTGCCGTCCGGGCCCAGCAGGACCGCCCAGCCCTCCAGCCGTACCGCCAGCTGGTGCAGGACCGCCGGGACCGGGTCCGGGCGGGCCGCCGCCGCGGCGAGGCCCTGCTGGGCCTGGGTCACCCGGCGCAGTTCCCGGTGGCGCGCCTCAGCCATCAGGCGCCACACGGCGCGCGCCACCGCCGTGAACGTCGTCTTCGGCGGCACTTCGAGCAGCGGCAGCCCATGCCGGTCGCACGCCTCGATCAGTTCCTGGGGCACGGTGTCGTACACCGGCGCCACCCCGAAGCCCAGCGCCGCCGCCCCCGCCTGCACGATGCGCGAGACGTACATGTCGGGGTCCTTGAGCAGCACCCCCGCGCTCAGCAGCAGTTCGCCGCCGAGCAGATACGGATAGGGGTCCGCCATCTCGGAGGTGTGCACCATGTGCACCGCCGCGCCCGCCTCCACCGGCCCGGCGATCTGGCGCAGACCGAGTTCCTCGCGGGCCAGCAGTGCGGCGAGAGGGATCGGCGGGTTCGGTGGGGCTGCTGTGGTCTCCGGCATGGACAGTCCATCCATCAGCGGCGTGAAGAATGGATAAAACGTACACTTCAGCGATGCTTTCCGGCCACCTACCGTCGTCGCACAAGACCTGAGGACCCGGGGGACGAGACGAGAGGAAGCCGATGGCTGTCGACTATGCAGTAATCGTCGTTTACCTGGCCGGCATGCTCGGCATGGGGTGGTGGGGCATGCGCCGCGCCAAGTCCAAGAGCGAGTTCCTGGTCGCGGGCCGCCGGCTCGGCCCCTGGATGTACTCCGGCACCATGGCCGCCATCGTCCTCGGCGGCGCCTCCACCATCGGCGGCGTGGGCCTCGGCTACAAGTACGGCCTCTCCGGCGCCTGGATGGTCTTCGCCATAGGCCTCGGGCTGCTCGCGCTGAGCATCTTCTTCTCCGCGCGCATCGCCCGCCTCAAGGTCTACACCGTCTCCGAGATGCTCGACCTGCGCTACGGCGGCAAGGCAGGCGTCATCACCGGTGTCGTGATGTGGGCGTACACCCTGATGCTCGCCGTCACCTCGACCATCGCGTACGCCACGATCTTCGACGTCCTCTTCGACATGAACCGCACCGTCGCGATCATCCTCGGCGGCTCGATCGTCGTCGCGTACTCCGCGCTCGGCGGCATGTGGTCGATCACCCTCACCGACATGGTGCAGTTCGTCATCAAGACGGTCGGCGTGCTGCTGCTCCTGCTGCCCATCGCGGTCGTCAAGGCCGGCGGCTTCGCCGAGATGAAGGCCCAGCTGCCGAACGAGTACTTCGCACCGCTCGGCATCGGCGGCGAGACGATCTTCACGTACGTCCTGATCTACACCTTCGGCATGCTGATCGGTCAGGACATCTGGCAGCGCGTCTTCACCGCCCGCACCGACAAGGTCGCCCGCTGGGGCGGCACCGTCGCCGGTACCTACTGTCTCGTCTACGCCCTGGCCGGCGCGGTCATCGGCACCGCGGCCAAGGTGCTCTACCCCAAGCTGGGCAACGCGGACGACGCCTTCGCCACCATCGTCAAGGACGAACTCCCCATGGGGGTACGCGGCCTGGTGCTCGCCGCCGCGCTCGCCGCGGTGATGTCCACCTCGTCCGGCGCGCTCATCGCCTGCGCCACCGTCGCCAACAACGACATCTGGTTGCGGCTGCGCGGCGCGGTCTCGGGGAGCGGCGACGATCCGCACGACGAGGTCAAGGGCAACCGCGCCTTCATCCTCATCATGGGCGTCGCCGTCATCTGCATCGCCATCGCCCTGAACAACGTCATCGAGGCGCTGACCGTCGCGTACAACCTCCTCGTCGCCGGTCTGCTGGTGCCGATCCTCGGCGGTCTGCTGTGGAAGCGAGGCACGGTCCACGGAGCGCTCGCCGGAGTCGTCGTCGGCGGCGGGTCCGTGATCGCCCTGATGGCGAAGTACTCGATCCTTGCGACCGAGCCCATCTACTACGGCCTGCTGGCCTCGCTCGCCGCGTACGTGATCGTCAGCCTCTGCACCCGGCCGACGGACGAGGCGATCCTGGCGAACTGGCGCGAGCGGCTGGCCGGCCGCCCGGGCGCCGATGCCGAGGCCCCGGCCGAACCCGCCGTCGTCCCCAGCTAGCGCCCCCAGCTAGAGTCGAACCGCAACGAAGCGTAGGAAAGAAGGCAATTCACATGAGCAGCACCGAGCAACCGCGCGGCCCGATCGACTCGTCCCGTATCCCGCGGTACGCCGGACCCGCCACGTTCGCCCGGCTGCCCCGGCTCGACGAGGTCGGCCGCGCCGATGTCGCCGTGGTCGGCGTTCCCTTCGATTCCGGGGTCTCCTACCGGCCCGGCGCGCGCTTCGGCGGTAATGCGATCCGCGAGGCGTCGAGGCTCCTGCGCCCGTACAACCCGGCGCAGGACGCCTCGCCCTTCGCTCTCGCGCAGGTCGCGGACGCGGGTGACATCTCCGCGAACCCGTTCAACATCAACGAGGCCGTCGAGACGATCGAGGCCGCGGCCGACGAGCTGCTGGGCACTGGCGCGCGCATGATGACGCTCGGCGGCGACCACACCATCGCGCTGCCGCTGCTGCGCTCGGTCGCCAAGAAGCACGGCCCGGTCGCCCTGCTCCACTTCGACGCGCACCTGGACACCTGGGACACGTACTTCGGCGCGGAGTACACCCACGGCACGCCGTTCCGCCGGGCGGTCGAGGAGGGCATCCTCGACACAGAGGCGCTCTCGCACGTCGGTATCCGCGGCCCCCTGTACGGCAAGCAGGACCTGACCGACGACGAGAAGATGGGCTTCGGCATCGTCACCTCCTCCGACGTCTACCGCCGGGGCGCCGACGAGGTCGCCGACCAGCTGCGCCAGCGCATCGGTGACCGCCCGCTGTACATCTCCATCGACATCGACTGCCTCGACCCAGCCCACGCCCCGGGCACCGGCACCCCCGAGGCGGGGGGCATGACCTCCCGCGAGCTGCTGGAGATCCTGCGCGGTCTGGCCTCCTGCAACCTCGTGTCGGCGGACGTCGTCGAGGTCGCGCCCGCGTACGACCACGCCGAGATCACCTCGGTCGCCGCGTCGCACACGGCGTACGAGCTGACCACGATCATGTCCCGGCAGATCGCGGCCGCCCGATGACCCACGACCACGACGTGGTGCTGCGGCCGACCGAGGCGCAGACCGCTGCCGCGCTGAACCCGCCGCCCGGCCGCAACGGGGGCGACCTCGTGGTCGAGACGCTCCAGGGCCTTGGCGCGACGACGGTGTTCGGCCTGCCCGGCCAGCACGCGCTGGGCATGTTCGATGCGCTGCGCCGCTCCTCGCTCTCGTACGTCGGACTGCGCGTCGAGAACAACGCGGGCTTCGCCGCCGACGCGTACGGCCGTCTGACGGGTGAAGTGGCCCCGCTGCTGCTCTCGACGGGCCCGGGTGCGCTGATGTCGCTTGCCGCGCTCCAGGAGTCGGCGGCGGCGAGCGCGCCGGTGCTTGCGATCGGCAGCCAGGTGCCGACGGCCGGTCTCGGCGGCGGGCGCCACGGCTATCTTCACGAACTGCGCGACCAGCAGGCCTCGTTCCGCGACATCGTGAAGTCCGTGCACATCGTGCGTACGGCTTCGCAGATCCCTTCGGCGATCGCGGCGGCGTGGGAGTCGGCGCTGACGGCTCCGCACGGCCCGGTGTGGGTGGAGATCCCCCAGGACGTTCTTCTGGCGAAGACGACGCTGCCGGTCGTCACCGCGATGGACGCGACTCCGCACGAGGTCGTGCCGCGCCCCGAACTGACCGCGGTGGCAGCCGACTTGCTGTCTCGCGCCGCCCGCCCGGCGATCATCGCGGGCGGCGGAGTCGTACGCTCCGACGCGTCCGGAAAGCTGCTCGCGCTCGCGGAGAAGCTGGACGCCCCGGTCGTCACGACCTTCGGTGGCAAGGGCGCGTTCCCCTGGGAGCACCCGCTCTCGCTCCAGTCCTGGCTGGAGGACCGCCACACCACGGAATTCCTCGAGTCCGCGGACGTACTCCTCGTGGTCGGCTCCGGGCTGGGCGAACTGTCCTCGAACTACCACACGTTCGCCCCGCGCGGCCGGGTCGTCCAGATCGAGGCGGACGCCGGCAAGCTGGAGTCCAACCACCCGGGCCTCGGCATCCACGCGGACGCGCGCCTCGCGCTGTCCGCGCTGCTGGAGACGGTGGAGGCGCGCGAGGACCGGGCGGCGGCGGAGCGTGTCCGTACGGTCCTGACGCAGGTCCGCGAACGAATCGCGTCCCAGGACCTCACCCTGGAACAGCAGTTGCTGGCGTCCGTGCGCGAGGCCCTGCCGGACAGCTCGCCCAGCTTCTGGGACATGACGATCCTGGCCTACTGGGCCTGGTCCGCCTTCGACGCCCGCCACCCGAACACGATGCACTCGGCCCAGGGCGCGGGCGGCCTCGGCTACGGCTACCCGGCGGCGCTGGGCGCCGCGGCGGCGGACCGTTCCCGCCCGGTCCTCGCGGTCTCGGGCGACGGCGGCGCGATGTACTCGATCGCGGAACTGGCCACGGCCAGGCAGTACGACCTCCCGGTCACCTGGCTGATCGTGGACGACGGCGGCTACGGCATCCTGCGCGAGTACATGAAGGACGCCTTCGGCGAGCCGACGGCGACGGAACTGTCCCGCCCGGACTTCGTGGCGCTGGCGGAGTCCTTCGGGGTGCCTGCGGTCCGTACGACCCCGGAGTCCCTGACGGAAGACCTCGGCAAGGCGCTCACGGAGCCGGGCCCGTCGGTGGTCGTGCTCCCCGCGGTCCTGCGAATGTTCGCCCCGACCCACGCCTGACCGCCCTCTGATCCCTGGCCCCGCTGCCCCATCCCCCGAGGCAGCGGGGCCAGGCCATGTCGAGCCAACGCCGACGAAGGCTACGGGCTCATTTCTTGTCAGGCAGACCGGGGCTTCAACAGCGCGCGCGACTGGTCCACTTTTCAACCGGCCTTGACAGCTGTTCCCCCCCGCTTCGGCCTGTCGCTCGATGCGAGTTCCGAAATCCACCGATGAGTTCCGCAGGCTGGGCCGGTCTCCCCCGGCGTACACCATCGAACCTCGGACTGGAGACCCACCATGACCACTCCCGCACACGCCGGCCGCATGCTGTTCGTGAACATCCCCGTGGCGGACATCGAGCGCAGCAAGGCGTTCTTCGCGCGGCTCGGGTTCAACTACAACCCGATGTTCACCGACGACACCGCCGCCTGCATGCTGGTCGGCGAGCAAGCCTCCGTCATGCTGCTCAGCCACGAGACGTTCGCGCAGTTCGCGAAGCTGCCGATGGCCGATCCCACCACGCACACGCTGGCCCTCTACTGCTTCAGCGTGTCAGCCCGCGATGAAGTTGACACGGTCGCTGAGGCTGCGCTCGCCGCGGGCGGCTCCGAGGCGGATGGCCCCGAGGACCACGGCTTCATGTACTCACGCAGCTTCTTCGACCTCGACGGCCACGGCTGGCAGGTCATGTGGATGGATCCGTCGAGCGCCTCGGACAGCTCGACTTCCTGACCGCCCGCGAGAACGTGATCCTGCTCGGCCCACCCGGCAGCGGCAAGACCCACCTCGCCGTCGCGCTCGGGATCCGCGCCTGCCTCGCCGGGCAGCGCACGCTGTTCGTGACCGCCACCCAAAACCACCCACGGCCACCCCGCCGAGGGCCGCCGTGGGCGCGGGGAACGGATGGGGGTCAGTAATCCGGTCGCCTGACGGCGACACCCTGTGTGCGTGAAAATCGGTGTGTGGTCGTCCGGCGGACGTCGTATCGCCTTGGCGCGTTCC